>NZ_JAAQWX010000018.1:0-97959 GCF_012985745.1 Pseudomonas sp. WS 5078
CTTCTCGCAGCATTCGGGCATGGTGATCGTGTGTGATGGCACCGACGAAGCGGCCGAACGCATTGCCCGCGTGCTGCACAACGACCCGGCCACCGGGGTGATGCGCCACGCCGACGCGGGGTACGACATCGCCATTGACTGCGCCAACGAGCAGGGTTTGAACCTGCCGATGATTAACGGCTAAGCCGTATGTTGATGACGCGCGTGCGCAGGCGTGGATGCGTCCCCCTGCGAGCACGTCAGCCCACAATAAAAACGTCATTTATCAACACGCGTGAAGGAGTATTAACGTGCTTGAGTTAAACCTGATTCCCGGCCAATTGAGCCTTGCCCAGCTGCGTGACATTTATCAGCAGCCAGTGGCCCTCACGCTGGATGAAAGCGCATCGGCGCAGATCGATGCCAGTGTTGCGTGTGTTGAACAGATCCTTGCGCAAAACCGTACCACCTACGGTATCAACACCGGTTTCGGGCTCTTGGCATCGACGAAAATCGCCAGTGATGACCTCGAAAACCTTCAGCGTTCTCTGGTGTTGTCCCACGCTGCGGGGATTGGCGAGCCGATCAGTGACGACCTGGTGCGCTTGATCATGGTGCTCAAGGTCAATAGCCTGAGCCGCGGCTTCTCGGGTATCCGCCGCGTGGTGATCAACGCATTGATCGCCCTGATCAACGCCGAGGTGTATCCGCACATTCCGCTCAAGGGATCCGTGGGTGCATCGGGCGACCTGGCGCCATTGGCGCACATGTCGCTGGTGCTGCTGGGCGAAGGCAAGGCGCGCTACAAAGGTGAGTGGCTGGACGCACGCACTGCCTTGAAACAGGCCGGTTTGGAGCCGCTGACGCTCGCTGCCAAAGAAGGGCTGGCGTTGCTCAATGGTACGCAAGTGTCCACCGCATTTGCGTTGCGTGGCTTGTTTGAAGGCGAAGACCTGTTTGCCGCTGCCATGGCCTGTGGCGGCCTGACGGTTGAAGCGGTGTTGGGTTCACGCTCGCCGTTCGACCCGCGCATTCACGCAGCGCGTGGCCAGCGTGGGCAAATAGATGCAGCAGCCATTTATCGCGACCTGCTGGGTGAAAGCAGCGAAGTGTCGCTGTCCCACAAGAACTGCGACAAGGTCCAGGACCCGTACTCGCTGCGCTGTCAGCCGCAGGTCATGGGCGCTTGCCTGACCCAGTTCCGTCAGGCGGCCGAAGTGCTGGGCATCGAAGCCAATGCGGTTTCGGATAACCCGCTGGTGTTCGCCGAGCAGGGCGACGTGATTTCCGGGGGTAATTTCCATGCCGAGCCCGTGGCCATGGCTGCCGACAACATGGCGCTGGCCATCGCTGAAATTGGCTCGCTGAGCGAGCGTCGCATCTCGCTGATGATGGACAAGCACATGTCGCAATTGCCGCCGTTCCTGGTGGCCAATGGCGGGGTCAACTCCGGTTTTATGATTGCTCAAGTGACCGCCGCCGCGTTGGCCAGCGAGAACAAGGCGTTGTCCCACCCCCACAGTGTCGATAGCATTCCGACGTCGGCCAATCAGGAAGACCACGTGTCTATGGCTCCTGCTGCGGGCAAGCGTTTGTGGGAAATGGCTGAAAACGTGCGCGGTGTATTGGCTGTTGAGTGGCTGGCGGCCTGTCAGGGGCTCGACTTGCGCGATGGCCTGAAAACCTCTCCGAAGCTGGAAATCGCACGCACCACGTTGCGTGAAAAAGTGGCGTTCTATGAAAAAGACCGTTTCTTCGCCCCTGACATTGATGCAGCCATGCAATTGCTGGCGTCGCGTTGCCTGAACGCGCTGGTGCCTGCGCGGATTCTGCCAAGCCTGTAATCACGTCGCCGCAGAGGGCGTTTAGCCCTCTGTGCGGTGGTGTGCGCCGACAAAAATAATTAAGGACGCGCGAAATGCACAAGCAAGCTCAAGGTTTGAAGCGCGGGCTGACGGCTCGCCACATCCGTTTCATGGCGCTGGGTTCAGCGATCGGGACGGGTTTGTTTTACGGTTCGGCGGCGGCCATTCAGATGGCCGGGCCAGCGGTTTTGCTGGCGTACCTGATAGGTGGCGCGGCCGTGTTCATGGTTATGCGCGCATTGGGCGAAATGGCCGTGCGCGATCCGGTTTCAGGGTCGTTTGGCCATTACGCCAGTACTTATTTGGGACCGATGTCGGGGTTTATCCTTGGCTGGACCTACGCATTTGAAATGATCATCGTGTGCCTGGCCGACATCACGGCGTTCGGCATTTACATGGGGTTCTGGTTCCCCGACGTGGCGCGCTGGATCTGGGTGCTGGGCATCGTGCTGCTGATTGGCGGCCTGAACCTGTGCAGCGTCAAAGTCTTTGGTGAGATGGAGTTTTGGCTGTCGCTGCTCAAGGTTGCCGCTATCGTCGCGATGATCCTGGCCGGTTTCGGCATCATGCTGTTTGGCATCGGCAGCGCGGGCAGTGCAGACGCCGCAGCTACCGGGATCAGCAATTTGTGGTCGTTCGGCGGGTTTATGCCCAACGGCGTGGGCGGGTTGATTGCCTCGTTTGCCGTGGTGATGTTTGCCTTTGGCGGTATTGAAATCATTGGCATCACAGCCGGCGAGGCCAAAGACCCGCAACGTGTCATCCCGAAAGCCATCAATGCTGTGCCGTTGCGTATTTTGCTGTTCTACGTGCTGACCCTGTTCGTGCTGATGGCCATTTACCCTTGGACGCAGATCGGCAGCCAGGGCAGCCCGTTTGTACAAATTTTCGACAGCCTGGGCATCAGCTCGGCAGCGACGATCCTGAACATTGTGGTGATTACAGCGGCGGTGTCGGCAATCAACAGTGACATCTTCGGGGCGGGTCGCATGATGTTTGGCCTGGCCCAGCAAGGCCAGGCACCTAAAGGCTTCGCGCAGATCTCGCGCCATGGCGTGCCGTGGATGACGGTGCTGGTGATGGGTGTGACGTTGCTGGCCGGTGTGGTGCTGAACTACCTGATCCCGGAAGACATCTTCCTGGTGATTGCCTCGATTGCGACGTTCGCCACGGTGTGGGTGTGGCTGATGATTCTGGTCACGCAAATCGCCATGCGCCGCTCGATGACGGCCGAAGAAGTGGCACAGCTCAAGTTCCCGGTGCCGTTCTGGCCGTATGCTCCAATCGCGGCCACCGTGTTCATGGTGTTTATCTTCGGCGTGTTGGGCTATTTCCCTGACACCCGTGCGGCACTGATTGTGGGCGCAGTCTGGATTGCATTCCTGGTCGTGGCGTACCGGTTGTGGGTAAAACCGTTGGCTGCGCATGCGGTCAAACCCCAGCCTGAGTTGTCCTGATCCCAACGATTAACTGCGGAGTGAGTGAATGAAAACGCTTTGGCAACACTGCAATGTCGCAACCATGGCCGGTGGTGCGTACTCGATCATTGAGGACGCAGCCATTGTTACCTGTGAAGGCTTCATTGAGTGGATCGGCCCTCGGTTGCACGCTCCGCAAGGTGCGTACAGTCACACCTATGGCCTAGAAGGTGCGTGGGTGACACCGGGGCTGATCGATTGCCACACGCACACGGTGTTTGGCGGTAACCGCAGCGGCGAGTTCGAACAGCGCCTGCAAGGCGTGAGTTATGCCGAAATTGCGGCAGCAGGGGGCGGAATTGCCAGCACTGTGCGTGCAACCCGTGCAGCCAGCGAGGAGGAATTGTTCGCCAGCGCACGTCAGCGGCTGATGTGTTTATTGCGCGAAGGGGTGACCAGCGTCGAAATCAAATCCGGCTACGGCTTAAGCCTTGAAAGCGAGCGCAAAATCTTGCGGGTGATTCGCCGCCTGGGCCAAACGCTGCCGGTCACGGTACGCAGCACCTGTCTGGCGGCGCATGCGTTACCGCCGGAGTTCAAGGACCGCGCGGACGACTACATTGACCTGATCTGTAATGAAATGCTGCCCGCGTTGGCGGCTGAAGGGTTGGTGGACGCGGTGGATGCGTTCTGTGAATACCTGGCGTTTTCCCCGGCGCAGGTGGAGCGTGTGTTCAAGGTTGCGCAGGCCTTGGGATTGCCGGTCAAGCTGCATGCAGAGCAACTGTCGTCGCTGCACGGTTCCAGCCTTGCAGCACGTTATCAGGCGTTGTCGGCGGATCATCTGGAGTTCATGACCGAAGAAGACGCCATGGCCATGGCCGCGTCCGGTACGGTCGCGGTGCTGCTGCCGGGTGCGTTTTATTTCCTGCGTGAAACCCAGCTGCCGCCGATGGAAGCTCTGCGCAAGCACGGTGTGAGCATCGCCATTGCCAGCGACCTCAACCCCGGCACCTCGCCTGCGTTGTCATTGCGTTTGATGATGAACATGGCCTGCACGCTGTTTCGCATGACGCCTGAAGAAGCGTTGGCCGGCGTCACGTTGCACGCGGCCACGGCGCTGGGCATGGGCGAGACCCATGGTTCGCTGGAACCGGGAAAAGTGGCCGATTTCGTGGCCTGGAACATTGATCGTCCGGCGGATCTGGCGTACTGGCTGGGTGGCGATCTGGACAAACGTGTCGTGCGCAACGGCGCCGATGTAGTGCTTTAGGAGAAAGGCGTGTGGAGAAGGTTCTGACATTCAAACAAGGCCGCGTGCCATTGCTGATCAGCATGCCCCACGCGGGGCTGCGCCTGATGCCTGAGGTCCGGGCCGGGTTAATCCCCGAGGCGCTCAGCCTGCCGGACACGGACTGGCACATCCCCAAGCTCTATGAGTTTGCAACCGAGCTGGGGGCCAGCACGCTGGCGGCCGAGTATTCGCGTTTCGTGATTGACCTCAACCGCCCGCAGGACGATGCGCCGATGTACGTTGGCGCGACCACGGGTTTGTTTCCGGACACGCTGTTTACCGGAGTGCCGTTGTTTCGCGAAGGGCTGGCGCCTTCAAAGACAGAGCGGGCCACGTACCTTGAGCAGATCTGGAAGCCCTATCACCAGACCTTGCAGCAAGAGCTGGCGCGGCTGAAGGACGAGTTTGGCTATGCATTGCTGTTTGATGCGCACTCGATCCGTTCATTTATCCCGCACTTGTTTGACGGCAAACTGCCGGATTTCAACCTGGGAACATTTAATGGCGCCAGTTGTGATCCGCAACTGGCCAGCGATCTGGAAGCAATTTGCGCGCAGCACCCTCAATACAGCCATGTGCTGAACGGGCGCTTCAAGGGAGGGCACATTACCCGCCATTACGGGAACCCGGCTGCCAACATTCATGCCGTGCAACTGGAGTTGGCCCAGAGTACGTATATGGAGGAGTTTGAACCGTTTGATTACCGCGAAGATCTGGCGAAGCCCACGCAGGTGGTGCTGAGGCAATTGCTGGAGCGGATTATTGCGTGGGGACAGGCGCGCTATGGGCGTGCCTGAATTCACAGGGCCTCAGCCACAAGCATCAGGAAGATAGACGGGGTTGGGGAGCGCGGCAGGGAAACGCCGCTGATCTTCAACCCTTGTTTCTATAAGGACATGCTCATTGCCGCGAATCGGGTTTATGATGCCGGACGGCAACATTTTTGAAGTCCCCCCAGGGATGACCTCAACCCCATGGAGTGCGCAATGCAGACCTTGTACCCGCAGATCAAACCCTACGCCCGGCACGATCTGGCTGTCGATGAGCCGCATGTTCTTTATGTCGATGAAAGCGGCACGCCAGATGGCCTGCCGGTGGTCTTCATCCATGGGGGCCCGGGCTCGGGCTGCGATGCCAACAGTCGTTGTTATTTCGACCCCAACAAGTACCGCATCATCACGTTCGACCAGCGCGGGTGCGGGCGCTCCACACCGCACGCCAGCCTTGAAAACAACACCACGTGGGATTTGGTCGCCGACATGGAGCGTATTCGCTCGCATCTGGGGATCGACAAATGGGTGCTGTTCGGTGGTTCGTGGGGCTCTACGCTGGCACTTGCCTACGCCCAAAGCCACCCGGACCGAGTGCATGGGCTGATTCTGCGCGGAATCTTTCTGGCCCGGCCACAAGAAATTGAATGGTTCTACCAGGCAGGGGCTAGCCGACTGTTTCCCGATTATTGGGAAGACTACCTGGCGCCTATCCCTGAAGACGAACGCCATGATTTGCTCTCGGCTTATTACAAGCGCCTGACCGGCAATGATCAGATCGCGCAACTGCACACCGCCAAAGCCTGGTCGACATGGGAAGGGCGCACGGCCACCCTGCGGCCCAATCCGCAGGTAGTAGACCGTTTTTGTGAGACCCAGCGCGCGTTGTCGATTGCGCGCATTGAATGCCATTACTTCACCAACAACGCCTTCCTTGAACCCAACCAACTGATTCGCGACATGCACAAAATCGCGCATTTGCCCGGTGTGATCGTGCATGGCCGTTATGACGTGATCTGCCCGCTGGATAACGCATGGGCGCTGCACCAGGCCTGGCCGGACAGCGAGCTGCAAATCATCCGCGAAGCAGGGCATTCGGCCACTGAACCTGGTATTACCGATGCACTGGTCAGGGCCACCGATGAGATGGCGCGTCGTTTGCTCAACCTGCAACCGGATGAAGCATGAAGGGGCTTTTACAACGGGTTACCGGCGCGCGGGTTGACGTGGCGGGGGAGACAGTCGGTTCGATTGATCAGGGTTTGATGGTGCTGGTGGCCGTCGAACCCGGCGACACCGAGGCCAATGCCGCCAAGCTGTTGCACAAGCTGCTCAATTACCGCGTGTTCAGCGATGCCGAAGGCAAAATGAACCTGTCACTGATGGATATCGGTGGCGGTTTGCTGCTGGTGTCTCAGTTCACACTGGCCGCCGACACCAAAAGCGGGCTGCGGCCGAGTTTCTCTACGGCCGCGCCGCCAGGCCTGGCCGAGTCGTTGTTTAACCACCTGCTGGACGAAGCAAAGCGGTTGCACACGAACGTGGCATCAGGACAATTTGGTGCCGATATGCAGGTCCATTTGGTCAATGATGGCCCTGTGACATTTCTGCTACAAACCTAAAACCCTGAAAAAACGCGTTTTCGTCAGAAAACAGGGTTTTTTAAGCACAAATACTTGCTGACACTAGATGCGTTGTAACGCGGCCTACTAGATAATCGCGCGCTACACAGAGACTAATCCGATGCGTTCGGGGAATCATTCATTCCTTTGAAGGTCGGAACAGTGCTCGCCAACCCGGCATTCAATCGCTGGCGGTTGGTTTCATCATCTGTATTCGGCGAGGTTTGCTCGTGATTGTTAGTCCCTTTAATGCACCAAAAAAGTCTGCCAAGCGGTTACGCAACGCACTGGTGACGGGCTCTGCGCTCTTTTGCTTGTTCGGTGCGGGTCAACTGTGGGCATTCAGTCTGGATGACGTGGCGGCGGAGGCTAAAACCCTCGCCGAGCAGAAGTACCAGGCTCCGCGCAGCAATCTGCCTAACGAATTCCGCGACATGAAGTTCGCGGACTACCAGAAGATTCGTTTCCGCAACGAGAAAGCGCAGTGGGCTGACGACAAAACGCCTTTCAAATTGTCGTTCTATCACCAGGGCATGCATTTCGACACACCGGTGAAAATCAACGAAGTCACCGCCACCAAGGTGGAAGAGATCAAGTACGACGCCAGTCGTTTCGATTTCGGCGATGTGCAATTTGACCCTAAAGCCACCGAGAACCTCGGTTGGGCAGGCTTCCGTGTCCTTTATCCACTGAACAAAGCCGATAAGCAGGACGAAGTCCTGACCATGCTCGGCGCCAGTTATTTCCGTGTTGTCGGTAAGGACCAAACCTACGGCCTGTCGGCCCGTGGTCTGGCGATCGACACGGCCTTGCCGTCCGGCGAAGAATTTCCGCGTTTCACCGAGTTCTGGATTGAACGCCCGAAAGCCGGTGACAAGCACTTGGTGATTTTCGCCCTGCTGGATTCGCCACGTGCGACCGGCGCATATCGCTTCACACTGCGCCCGGGTGTCGACACGGTGGTCGACGTCAAAGCGCAAATGTTCCTGCGTGACAAAGTCGGCAAGCTGGGCATCGCTCCGCTGACCAGCATGTACCTGTTCGGCGCCAATCAGCCGTCGAAGGTCCTCAACTACCGCCGCGAACTGCATGACTCGTCGGGTCTGGCCATTCATGCCGGTAACGGTGAGTGGATCTGGCGTCCGCTGAACAACCCGAAACATTTGTCGGTGAGCAACTTCTCGGTTGAAAACCCGCTGGGCTTTGGCCTGCTGCAACGCGGCCGTGATTTCAGCCATTACGAAGACCTTGACGACAACTACCACAAGCGTCCAAGTGCCTGGATCGAGCCACAGGGTGACTGGGGCAAAGGTACGGTGGACCTGGTCGAAATTCCGACCGCTGACGAGACCAACGACAACATCGTTGCTTTCTGGAGCCCGGAAACCCAGCCTGAGCCGCTCAAGCCTTTCGATTTCGCCTATCGCCTGCACTGGACGATGGACGAAGCCGCCCTGCACCCTAAAGACAGCGCCTGGGCCCAGCAAACGCTGCGTTCGACCGGTGACGTCAAGCAGTCCAACCTGATCCGTCAACCGGACGGCAGCGTGGCGTACCTGATCGACTTCGAAGGCCCGTCCCTTGAGAAGCTGCCTGCAGACGCCGCCGTACGCAGTCAAGTCAGCGTGGGCGACAACGCCGAGCTGGTGGAAAACAACCTGCGCTACAACCCGGAAACCAAGGGCTGGCGTTTGACGCTGCGCCTGAAGGTCAAAGACCCGGGCAAATCCACCGAGCTGCGTGCCGCGCTGGTCAAAGACGAAGAGCCTGCCCCGGCGGCTCCGTTGACCAAGGCTGAAAAAGCCGCCGCCAAGGCTCAGGAAAAGAAAGACCAGCAAAAAGCCAAAGACGCCAAAGCGCCTGCGGCCGAGGCTGCCCCTGCCACCCCAGCGCCAGTCAAGACTGAAAAGGTTTTGACCGAGACCTGGAGCTACCAGTTGCCAGCCGATGAGTAATGCTCAAGCACAGTCAGTCTCGCTCAGCGAGTACCTGGCGCACCTTCCGCTGAGCGATGAGCAGCGCGCCGAACTGGCGAACTGCGCATCCTTCGAGGAGTTGCATGAGCGCCTCTCGGCCCGTCCTGACGCGAACACCGCCGAGGCCGCTCAGGCGTCGGTGGGTTCGCGCTTGAAGCTCAGCACGGCTCAAGCCCTGGAAGACGCCGAAATGCTCGGCGTCGATGCCAGTGGCCGGGTCATGCTCAAGGCCACGCCGCCGATTCGTCGTACCAAAGTGGTGCCCGAGCCGTGGCGCACCAACATTCTGGTCCGTGGCTGGCGGCGTCTGACCGGGCGCAGCAACCCACCCGCACCGCCGAAAGATGAACGCGTGTTGCCCAAGGCGCGCTGGCGTACGGTGGGGTCTATCCGCCGTTATATCTTGCTGATCCTGATGCTCGGCCAGACCATCGTCGCTGGCTGGTACATGAAAGGCATCATGCCGTACCAGGGCTGGTCGTTTGTCGATCTGGACGAAGTGATTCATCAGCCGTTGCTGCAAACCGCGCAACAGGTGCTGCCGTATGCGCTGCAAACCAGCATCCTGATTCTGTTCGGGATTCTGTTTTGCTGGGTGTCGGCGGGTTTCTGGACGGCCCTGATGGGTTTTCTGGAACTGTTGACCGGTCATGACAAGTACCGCATCTCGGGCGCCAGCGCCGGCAATGAGCCGATCCCGCAAGACGCCCGCACCGCCTTGGTCATGCCAATCTGTAACGAAGACGTGACTCGCGTGTTTGCCGGTTTGCGTGCGACCTACGAATCAGTGGCGGCCACCGGTGACCTGGACCGTTTCGATTTCTTCGTCCTCAGTGACAGTAACGATCCCGACATCTGCGTGGCTGAACAGCAAGCCTGGCTTGACGTGTGCCGCGAGACCGAAGGCTTCGGGCGGATTTTCTATCGCCGTCGCCGTCGCCGTGTGAAACGTAAAAGCGGCAACCTCGACGACTTCTGCCGTCGCTGGGGCGGCGATTACAAGTACATGGTGGTGCTCGACGCGGACAGCGTGATGAGCGGCGAATGCCTGACCAGCCTGGTGCGCTTGATGGAAGCCACGCCGGACGCGGGCATCATTCAGACCGCGCCACGGGCGTCGGGCATGGACACGCTGTATGCGCGCATGCAGCAGTTCGCCACGCGGGTCTACGGCCCTCTGTTTACGGCCGGTCTGCACTTTTGGCAGTTGGGTGAATCCCACTACTGGGGCCACAACGCCATCATCCGCATGAAGCCTTTTATCGAGCATTGCGCCCTCGCGCCATTGCCGGGTAAAGGCGCGTTTGCGGGTGCGATTCTGTCCCACGACTTTGTTGAAGCCGCGTTGATGCGCCGTGCGGGTTGGGGCGTGTGGATTGCCTACGACTTGCCGGGCAGTTATGAAGAATTGCCGCCGAACTTGCTGGACGAACTCAAGCGCGACCGTCGCTGGTGCCACGGTAACTTGATGAATTTCCGTCTGTTCCTGGTCAAAGGCATGCACCCGGTTCACCGGGCCGTGTTTCTGACGGGCGTGATGTCATACCTGTCGGCGCCGCTGTGGTTCTTCTTCTTGCTGCTGTCGACAGCGTTGTTGGCGGTCAACACGCTGATGGAACCGCAGTACTTTATGGAACCGCGTCAGCTGTATCCGTTGTGGCCTCAATGGCACCCGGAAAAAGCCGTGGCGTTGTTCTCGACCACCATCGTGCTGCTGTTTTTGCCCAAGTTGCTGAGCATCATCCTGATCTGGGCCAAAGGCGCGAAGCAGTTTGGCGGCAAGTTCAAAGTCACGCTGTCGATGCTTCTGGAGATGTTGTTCTCCATGCTGCTGGCGCCGGTGCGCATGATCTTCCACACCCGTTTCGTATTGGCCGCTTTCTTGGGCTGGGCCGCGACGTGGAACTCGCCACAACGTGACGATGACTCTACGCCCTGGAGCGAAGCCGTGCGCCGCCATGGTCCGCAAACCCTGCTGGGTGCGGCCTGGGCAGCGTTGGTGTTGTGGTTGAACCCGAGCTTCCTGTGGTGGCTGGTGCCGATTGTGGGCTCGTTGATGTTGTCGATTCCGGTGTCGGTGATTTCCAGCCGGGTGAAGCTGGGCCTCAAGTCCCGTGACGCCAGCCTGTTCCTGATCCCTGAGGAATATGCGCCGCCCCGTGAATTGTCGGCCACCGCCGAATACACCCACGAAAATCGTTACCACGCGTTGCACGACGGGTTTATCCGTTCCGTGGTGGACCCGCAGCAGAACGCGTTGGCTTGTGCACTGGCGACCTCGCGTCACCGTCAGGCCGAACCGATTGAGTGGTTGCGTGCCGAGCGGGTGCGTCATGCCTTGAAAGTGGGGCCTGGCGGGCTTAACAACAACGAGCGCATGGCGCTGCTGAGCGACCCTGTTGCTCTGGCACGCTTGCACGCGTTGGTGTGGGACGAAGGCCACGAAGACTGGCTCAATGCCTGGCGCGAGTCGATCGCCGCCGACCCTCATGCGCCGCTGTTGCCGTTACAACCGGCCGCCTGATGCAGACAAACCCCACTTCGGTGGGGTTTTTTTTGGTTATCGCACAGGCCATGGCGCTATGTTCAACAGCAATCGCGGATATATATCCCGATGCGCACAACGCTTTTCTTACGCAAAACCTTTGTGCTCCCTCTGCTCTGAGTTAGCATCCGTCTCCGAGTGGGCGAATGCCCGGCTGTGTTGGCTTTGAGTATCGGGCCCGCCGTTGGCCAACGCCTTTTTTAAGTAGTTTCCGGGGAGTTGATGATGAAGAAGTTTCTGTCGAAACTGATGTTCGGTGTCACTGCACTACTGGCGGTCAGCGCAGCCCACGCAGGCGCTATTGATGATGCGGTCAAACGCGGTACGTTGAAGGTGGGCATGGACCCGACTTACATGCCGTTCGAAATGACCAACAAGCGCGGTCAGATCATTGGTTTCGAAGTCGACTTGCTCAAAGCCATGGCCAAGTCCATGGGCGTCAAGCTGGAGCTGGTTTCCACCGGCTATGACGGCATTATCCCGGCGTTGATGACCAATAAGTTCGACATGATCGGCAGCGGCATGACCCTGACTCAGGAGCGCAACCTGCGCCTGAACTTCAGCGAACCCTTCATCGTGGTCGGTCAGACCCTGCTGATCCGCAAGGAACTGGCTGACAAGGTCAAGAGCTACAAAGACCTCAACGATCCGCAATACCGCCTGACCTCGAAGTTGGGCACCACGGGCGAAATGATCGCCAAAAAGCTGATGTCCAAGGCCCAGTATCACGGCTATGACAATGAGCCTGAAGGTGTGCTGGACGTGGTTAACGGCAAGGCCGATGCCTTTGTTTACGACGCGCCTTACAACGTGGTGGCCGTTAACAAGTTCGGTGACGGCAAACTGGTGTTCCTCGATCAGCCCTTCACCTACGAGCCGTTGGCCTTCGGCCTGAAGAAAGGCGACTACGACAGCATCAACTTCATTAATAACTTCCTGCACCAGATCCACGAAGACGGCACCTACGATCGTATCCATGACAAGTGGTTCAAAGACACCACTTGGCTCAAGGACATGGAATAAACGCGGTCTCCTGTAGTCGCTGCCCAAGGCTGCGATAAGGCCCGAGGGCCTTCTGACACCTGGGCTGGCGCGCAGCCCATCGCAGCCTGCGGCAGCGACTTCACACAGTCTGCCGCGCTGACCTCGACGGAAATATTGCAACGTGATCAAACAAAAAAAAGCACAGTGGCCCTGGCATGTGTTGACCGTGCTGGTGCTTATCGGCCTGGCTGGCGCGCTGTATTACGCCACCTCGCTGATGTCCTACGAGTGGCGCTGGAACCGAGTCCCGCAGTACTTCGTCTATCAGGCGGAGGAAGCTCAGCGGGCAGCTGAAACCTCGACGGTGATTGAACTGGTACGCAAAGGCGATCAGGCCGAAGTGGTCTTGCGCGCCGACGATGGCACCGAACAACGCCTGACGGTGGCCGATAACAGCGTGCAACTGGCTGAGGGCGACGACGTTGCCGAAGGCGATGTGATTGGCGTCACCCGACATTGGGCCGCTGGCCCTTTGCTGCTGGGGTTGTGGACCACGGTGTGGTTGTCGCTGGTCTCGGGGGTGCTGGGGCTGATCATTGGCCTGACCACCGGCCTGTGCAGGCTGTCGAATAACCCGACCCTGCGCGACCTGTCGACCCTGTATGTCGAGCTGGTACGTGGCACGCCACTGCTGGTGCAGATTTTCATCTTCTACTTCTTCATCGGCACCGTACTCAACCTGTCCCGCGAGTTCGCCGGGATTGCAGCGCTGTCGCTGTTCACGGGCGCGTACGTGGCTGAAATCATACGTTCTGGCGTGCAGTCCATTGCCCGCGGGCAAAACGAAGCGGCGCGTTCATTGGGGCTCAATGCCACCCAGTCGATGCGTTACGTGGTGTTGCCGCAAGCCTTTAAACGCGTGCTGCCTCCGCTGGCCGGGCAGTTCATCAGCCTGGTCAAGGACACTTCGCTGGTGTCGGTGATCGCGATTACCGAGCTGCTCAAGAGCGGGCGCGAAGTCATTACCACCTCGTTCTCGCCGTTCGAGATTTTGTTCTGTGTGGCGGGCCTGTACCTGTTGATCAACCTGCCGCTGTCCAACCTGGCCAGCCGTCTTGAGCGGAGGCTCGCGCAAAGTGATTGAAGTCCGCGAACTGGTAAAAGTCTTCGACACCCGTGGGCAGATTGTCCGCGCGGTGGATAACGTCAGCACCACGGTCGCTAAGGGCGAAGTGCTGGTGGTGATTGGCCCGTCCGGGTCGGGCAAGTCGACGTTTTTGCGGTGCTTGAATGGCCTGGAAGATTTCGACTCGGGCTCGGTCAGCATTGACGGGGTCGACCTCGCCAACCCCAAAACCGACGTAAATGCTTACCGCCGAGAAGTCGGCATGGTGTTTCAGCATTTCAACCTGTTTCCACACATGACCGTGCTTGAAAACCTGTGCCTGGCACAGAAAGTCGTGCGTAAGCGGGGCAAGGCCGAGCGCGAAGCCAAGGCCCGTGCACTGCTGGAAAAGGTCGGTATCGGCCAGAAAGCCAATGAATACCCGTCGCGCCTCTCGGGCGGGCAGCAGCAACGGGTGGCGATTGCCCGGGCGCTGGCGATGGAACCCAAGGTTATGCTGTTTGACGAGCCCACCTCGGCGCTCGACCCGGAGATGGTCGGCGAAGTGCTGGACGTGATGAAAACCTTGGCGTTGGAAGGCATGACCATGGTCTGCGTGACCCACGAAATGGGCTTTGCCCGGGAAGTGGCGAACCGCGTGCTGTTCTTTGACCATGGCAAGTTGCTGGAAGATTCTGCCCCGGAGGACTTCTTCAATTCGCCAAAAGACCTGCGTGCCCAAGCGTTTTTGCGGCAGGTGCTGTAAGTACACGTTGCCCTCTGCCCGTGACAGCGGCAGAGGGCAAGCGGCCTACACTTTGAAACGGCCCACCAACCCTTGCAAATGCGTGCCCAGTCGCGCCAATTCAATGCTCGAAGCAGCCGTTTCCTCACTGGCTGCCGAGGTCTGCTCTGACACGTCGCGCACGTTCAAGACGCTGCGGTTGATCTCCTCGGCCACTGCACTTTGCTGCTCGGCCGCTGCGGCGATCTGCTGGTTCATGCCTTGAATCGTCGAGACCGTACGTGTGATGTTGCCCAGCGACTCACCCGCGCGGCGGGTCAGCTCGACACTGCTGTCGGTCAGGCTGCGGCTGCTGTCCATGCTATTGGCGACTTGCAAGGTGCCACTTTGCAGGCCCGCAATCAGTTCTTCGATTTCTTCGGTTGATTGCTGGGTGCGTTGCGCCAGGCTGCGCACTTCATCGGCCACCACGGCAAAACCGCGTCCCGCTTCGCCCGCCCGGGCCGCCTCAATGGCTGCGTTGAGGGCCAGCAAGTTGGTTTGCTGGGCCACCGATTTGATCACGTCCAGCACGCTGCCGATCTTGTCGCTTTCGCGTTTGAGGTGGCCCATGGCCTCGGTGGAGTGACCGACTTCAATCGCCAGTCTCTCGATCTGGGCGATGGCTTCTCCCACCACCTTGTCACCTTCACGCGCCTGTTGATCGGCGGCAACAGCGGCTTCTGATGCCTCTTCGGCATTGCGCGCTACTTCCTGCACGGTAGCGGCCATTTCATGCATCGCGGTGGCCACTTGATCGGTTTCGACCTTTTGGCTGTTGACCCCGGCGCTGGTCTGTTCGGTGACGGCGGACAGTTCCTCGGCCGCACTGGCGATTTGCGTCACGCCATCGGTAATGCCGCTGATCAACTCCCGCAGGCCCACGGTCATGCGCTGAACGGCGCGTTGCAACTGGCCCATTTCGTCGCGACGCGGTGTGTCGTAGTTGTGTGTCAGGTCGCCTGCGGCCACGCGCTCTACGGTTTCCAGGGTCTGGCGTAGCGGAATCACAATCTGGCGCGTGATGCTCCAGGCCGCGATAGCACCCAGTAGCAGCGCCAGCACGGTGCAGCCGAACAACAGGTTTTTCGCGTGCTGGCTGTCACTGTCGCGCTTGGCAGTTTGCATGCCCGAGAGTTGCTTGCTCAAGTCGATCAGTGTGGTGCCCAGAACGTGCATGCGCTCGAGCACTTGAGTATTGGCGACCTGAGCGTCACGGAAGCTGGCAACGGCCGCGCGGTAACTTTGCAGCGACTGGCTGGCCTGTTGCAGGTTGGCGATGTGTTCGCCTGGAAGCCGCGCGGGCAGGCTGTCGATTTCTTTGAGGGCGTTGTCGATTGCGTCCAGCGCCGGTTGTTCGGCCTCCGGTTTTGCGCTGTAGGTGTAACCGCGCACTTGGAAACGGGCTTGTTGCAGCAGTCTGCTCAGTTCAACCACGCTGTTGAACTGCGCCACGCTGTCGCCTTGCAGCAGGGCTTTTTCGATGTCTGCCACTTTGGCTACCGCGTTGTCAGCGGTCGCTCCCAGCTGGGTTCGGCTGTTCTCGCGCGCCTGGGTGGCCTGGGTGATGTCAGCCACGGCGCGGCGATAGTCAGCCACGGCTGCCAATTGCTGTTGCACCAGTTCGATATCTGCTGGCTGCGTCAGTTGCCGACGCGACGTCTCCAATGCGTCGTCCAGCCCGGCCAGGCTGGCGTTGAGTTCGCCAGGGCCGTGTTCGCCCCTGTCTCGCTCGTAATCCAGCCGCGCGATGCGCAAGTCTTTGGTCAGCGCGATGATTTTAGAAATATTCGCCAGCTTATCGCCGCGGTCGATCACAGACACCAGACCGTTCCAGCCTGTGGCGGTAATCAGCAGCGTCAATAGCAACACCAGGCCGAAGCCCAGACTGAGTTTACGATTGACGCTGACATTGCCTAGCGTGTGGGCTAACCAACGGTACATGGCGCAGCTCCTTTTTTTGACCGACTCGACTCCATAAGAGGCTGTCCCATGTATCGCGGTCTTTTTATTGGTTATCAGGCCATCGGCGCCGCGCCCCATAACTGAAGGCGCAGTTGCTCAGAGTGTGATGGACATCGCAGGCTTTATGCCATCACGCAGTGTAGTTGCTGCCGAACAGCAGCGAGGTTGCGAGTAGGCCGCTGCAAGCAGCCCCTCGCGGCAGGATTTAAACCTTGAACCGGCGTACCAGCCCTTGCAGGTGAGTACCCAGCCTCGCCAGTTCGACACTGGAGGAGGCGGTTTCTTCGCTGGCGGCGGCCGTTTGCTCAGATACGTCGCGCACGTTGAGCACGCTGCGATTGATCTCTTGCGCCACGCTGCTTTGCTGTTCGGCGGCGGCGGCGATTTGTTGGTTCATGCCCTGAATGGTCGACACCGTGCGGGTGATGGTGCTCAGCGATGCACCGGCGCGGCGCGTCAGTTCGACACTGCTGTCGGTCAGCACGCGGCTGTTGTCCATGCTTGCAGACACCCGCTGTGTGCCGTTTTGCAGGCCAACGATCAGCTCTTCGATCTCCTCTGTGGAGGCCTGAGTGCGTTGGGCCAGGCTGCGCACCTCATCGGCCACCACGGCAAAGCCGCGCCCGGCCTCGCCTGCACGGGCGGCCTCAATCGCCGCATTAAGCGCCAACAGGTTGGTCTGTTGCGACACTGACTTGATGACATCAAGCACGCTGCCGATCTTGCCGCTTTCCTGGCGCAGGTGCGTCATCGCCTCCGTGGATTTCTCGACTTCGGCGGCCAGATGTTCGATTTGTTCCATGGCCTGAGCCACGACCGTGTCCCCTTCACGCGCTTGCTGGTCGGCTGCGACGGCGGCAACCGACGCGTCTTCGGCATTGCGGGCCACTTCGTGCACGGTGGCGGCCATTTCATGCATCGCCGACGCGACTTGGTCCGTTTCGATTTTCTGACTGTTTACCCCGGCGCTGGTCTGTTCGGTCACGGCGGACAACTGTTCGGCGGCGCTGGCGATCTGGGTCACGCTGTCGCTGATGCCGCCGATCAGTTCACGCAGCTCGCCGGTCATGCGCGCAATGGCGTGTTGCACCTGCCCCAGCTCGTCGCGGCGTTGGGTCGGGTGATCCTGGGTCAGATCGCCAGCGGCCACCGCTTCGACAATGCGCAACGTGTGTTGCAGCGGGTTAACGATTTGCCGGGTAATCAGCCACGCCGCCAGCGAGCCGAGCACCAGCGCCAGGACGGCGCACAGCGCCAGCGCGGTTTTGGCATATTGCGCGTCGCTGTCACGTTTTTCGGTTTGCGATTGAGCCAATTGATTACTCACGTTCACCAGGCTGTCACCCAAGGCTTTGAGCTTGTTTTGTTGTTGGTCGCTGAGCACTTGCGAGTCACGAAACTGCACAAATGTGTCGCCATAGCGAGTCAGCGCTGTTTTGACTTGTTGCAGCTGCGGGGCGTATTCGGTTGGCAGGGTGCTCGACAGGCGGGTGAGTTCACTTTGGGCGCGGCTGATGGCGTCCAGTGCGGGTTGAGCCGCCTGTGCTTCACCACTGTGGGTGTAGCCGCGCACTTGATAGCGCGCGTTTTGCAGTTGGCGCAGCAACTGATCGACCCGGTTGAGCATGGCCAGGTCATTGCCCTTGAGCACGTCCTGCTCAATGGTGTCGATATGCGCGACGGCACTGTCGGCGCTGGTGCCCAGCAGCGCGCGGCTCACTTCACGGGCCTGAGTGGCCTCGTCGATCTGGCTGAAGATTTTTTTGTATTCACCGATGGCTTTCACTTCTTGAGTGATCATCGCCACATCTTGAGACAAGACCAGTTGTGTCCTGGCTTGCTTGAGGTTGTCTTCGATCCGGTTCAACAGATCGTTGACCTCGGTGGGGCCATGTGCGCCATTGTCGCGGTCATAAGAGACGCGGGCGATTCGCAGGTCTTTGACCAGTGCGACGGTGTTGGAAATGGTGCTGAGCTTGTTGCTGCGATCAATGATCGATGCCAGCCCGAGCCAGCCTGTGACGGTAATCAACAGCGTCAGCACCAGCACCAGGCCGAAGCCGAGGCCAAGTTTACGATTGACGCTGATATTGCCCAACGTGGTAGTCAACCAAGTGTTCATGGTGATGCTCCTTCTCTGATCGATTCACATCGATACAAGCCGTCCATGGCCACTGAGTATCTTTTTGCGGAGCCTGTCTATCGGCTGCCCGCGGGGCAACTTGAGGGATATGTACGAATTGTATTTATTGCAGGATGTTTTCCAGCAAACGAAACCGTGTTGGATGCCGCTGCATGGGCAGGAGCTGCAATCGGGTGCGAGGCACCCGCAAACAGTGATGAACGCCTTAAAAAAGACGGGCGAGGAGGGCGGTGACGGCTGTTTCGACCCGCAGGATGCGCGGCCCCAGTTGCACCGGTTGCAGGCCGGCGTTGGTCAATAAATCAATTTCGTAAGGGATCCAGCCACCTTCCGGGCCGATGGCCAGGGTCACGGCTTCGTCCAGCCCGCGCGGGCATTCAGGGTAATTGCCCGGATGGCCCACCAGCCCCAGCGTGCCTTGCACCAGGGCGGGCAGGCGATCCTCGACGAAGGGTTTAAAGCGCTTTTCGATGATGACTTCAGGCAGCACGCTGTCCCTGGACTGTTCCAGCCCGAGGATCAGTTGCTCGCGAATTGCGTCAGGCTCTAGGAACGGGGTCTGCCAGAAGCTTTTTTCAACCCGGTAACTGTTCACCAGTACCACGTTGGGGACGCCCATCGACGCCACGGTTTGCAGCACACGGCGCAACATTTTCGGGCGAGGCAGGGCCAGCAACAGGGTCAGGGGCAGTTTGGCCGGTGGCGGTTGGTCGAGACGGTGGATGACCAGCTCCGCCTCTTTGGCTTCAAGGCGCACCAACTCGGCAGTGCCCATCAAGCCGCCAATCCGACCGACTCGCAGGCTGTCGCCAACAGCAGCGCGGTGAACGTCTTGCATGTGTGTCAGACGTCGATCGCGCAGGATCACGCGGTCGGCGGCGATGAAATCAGCCTCTTCGAGGAGCAGCAGGTTCACGCGTGTGGCGCTGGCGGTTGGGCGTTTTGATCGGCCGGTTGATCGTCTGCGTCGCCGCGTTTGTTTTTGCTCACGAGGCTGCCGAACAGAATGCCGATTTCAAACAGCATCCACATCGGGATCGCCAGCAGGGTCTGGGAGAAGATGTCCGGCGGGGTCAGGATCATGCCGACCACAAAGCAGCCGATGATCACGTATGGGCGGATCTTGCGCAGGTAGCTGACGTCGACGATGCCGATCCACACCAGCAGCACCACGGCCACCGGGATTTCAAAGGCGACACCGAAGGCGAAGAAGAGGGTCATGACGAAATCGAGGTAGCTGCTGATGTCGGTCATCATGGCCACGCCTTCCGGGGTGGCGGCGGCGAAGAACTTGAACACCAGCGGGAACACCAGGAAGTAAGCAAAGGCCATCCCGGCGTAGAACAAAAAAATGCTGGAGATCAGCAGCGGCACGGCGATGCGTTTTTCGTGCTTGTACAGGCCGGGCGCAATGAAGCCCCAGATCTGGTGCAGGATCACAGGGATCGCAATGAACAGCGAAACCATCATGGTCAGCTTGAGCGGCGTCAGGAAGGGCGAAGCCACGTCGGTGGCGATCATCGTGGCGCCAACCGGAAGGTATTCGCGCAGCGGCGTGGAAACCAACGTGTAGATCTGCTGCGTGAAGGCGAACAAACCGGCGAAGATGATGAAAATCGCCGCGATGCAGCGCAACAGGCGGGTGCGCAGCTCGGTCAAGTGCGAGACCAGCGGCATCGGCTGGTCATTTTCAGGAATGTCGCTCATGCGCTTAAGGGGCTCGCGGTGGCAGGGTTGGGTCGTGTGGCGCTGCCGGTTCAGGCGCAGGCTCGGACGCGGTTTTGCTCAGGCTCACAGGCGCGGGGCTGGCGGGTTCGGCAGGCGCGGCCGCCACGGGAGTCGCAGGCGGCTCCACCGGTGTGACCGGCTTCAACGCGTCTTGCACAGGCGCCATGATCTTCTTGGCTTCCTCTTCCATCGACAGGATATGTTCGTTGTGCAGTTGCCGACGGATTTCGTCGGCCCCGATTTCACGTTCAACTTCCTGTTTTATCGCGTTGAAACTGCGTTTCAGGCGCCCGACCCACAGACCTGCCGTGCGTGCGGCCCCCGGCAGCCGCTCGGGACCGAGCACCAGCAAGGCCACGAGGCCGACGAGCAGCAGTTCACTGAAGCTGATACCGAACATGGGTTTTGGCTCACACGTCTTTGCGGGTTGGCTCTTCGACTTTTTGTGCCTGCACGTCGATGGTGTGCGGCTCGTTCAAGGTCGACGTGGTGTGCGGCTGCGGCGCGGCAGTAGGCTGCGCAGGCGGCACCACAGGCTCGGCCGGCTTCTCGTCATCGTTCATCGCCTTGCGAAAGCCTTTGATCGACTCGCCGACGTCAGTGCCCAGGTTTTTCAGTTTTTTGGTGCCGAAGACCAGTACCACGACTACCAGAATGACGATCCAGTGTTTCCAGTCAAAAATGCCCATGATCTGTTCCTTTGCAAAAGAGGTTAGGCGGACGGCCGCGAGGCTTTTTCCACGTGGCCGGAGGTGCCGATGCGACGCTCCAGTTCATCCAGCACAGCCTGGGGATGCTGCCCCAATTGGGCGAGCATGATCATGCTGTGGAACCACAAGTCAGCGGTTTCGTAGATCACATCGCTGCAATCGCCGCTGATGGCGGCGTCTTTGGCGGCAATGATGGTCTCTACCGATTCTTCACCGACCTTTTCCAGAATCTTGTTCAAGCCCTTGTGGTACAGGCTGGCGACATAAGAACTGCCCGGTTCGGCATTTTTACGTTCTTCAATGACCTGGGCAACGCGGCTCAAGGTGTCAGTCATGGGAGTGCCCTGCTTGGTAAATGGCGTGCGGGTCTTTAAGGACCGGATCAACGGTCTTCCACTCAGCGTTTTCATACACGCGGTAGAAGCAACTCTGACGTCCGGTGTGGCAGGCGATGTCGCCAATTTGCTCAACCATCAAGATGATGACGTCGGCGTCGCAGTCCAGGCGCATCTCGTGCAACTGTTGCACATGCCCTGATTCTTCGCCCTTGCGCCACAGCTTGCCACGGGAACGTGACCAGTAAATGGCACGGTTCTCGGCCGCAGTCAGGCTCAGCGCTTCGCGGTTCATCCAGGCCATCATCAAGACGCGCCCGGTTTTATGGTCTTGGGCAATCGCCGGCACCAGGCCGTCGCTGCCCCATTTGATCTCGTCCAGCCAGTCTTTCATGTTTGACTCCGACAACGGGCCCGAACCTGATGGCCCGGACCGGCGAATGCACAGTTTGCCAGCCTCACCTGGGGCTGGCTATCGGCGCACGATCAGATACAAGCCCACGGCCAGCATGATGCCAGCGGGCCAATAGCCGAGGGTGTGCAGGGGGCCAACGGAGGCCAGCAAAGCACCTGCGGCCAAATGTCCCGCCCCGAGCAAGCGCAAGAACCAGCTATCCCGAGGTTCAGTGACCACCAGTTTCTGGTTTTTCGCGTGAGGCTGCGAGAGGCGCTCCAGCAGGTCGCGGGTCATGCCAGCCAGATGCGGAATTTGCTCGACCTGGCTGTGCAAGTTGCGCAACAGGGTTTTGGGGCTGACGCGTTCACGCATCCAACGCTCAAGGAAGGGTTGCGCCGTGCTCCACAGATCGAGGTCGGGGTAAAGCTGGCGTCCGAGGCCCTCGATGTTGAGCAGGGTTTTTTGCAGCAACACCAACTGCGGCTGGACTTCCATGTTGAAACGTCGCGCCGTCTGGAACAGGCGCATCAGCACCTGACCAAAGGAAATTTCTTTCAGCGGTTTTTCGAAAATCGGTTCGCACACCGTACGTATGGCCGCTTCGAACTCATTGAGTTTGGTGTGTGCTGGCACCCAGCCCGAATCAATGTGCAATTGCGCCACACGGCGGTAGTCACGCTTGAAGAACGCGAACAAGTTGCGTGCCAGATAGTCCTGATCTTCAGGCGTAAGGCTGCCGACGATGCCGCAGTCGATGGCAATGTACTGCGGGCTCCAGGGGCTCACAGTGCTGACGAAAATATTGCCGGGATGCATGTCTGCGTGGAAGAAACTGTCGCGGAACACCTGGGTGAAGAAAATCTCGACGCCGCGTTCAGCCAGCAGTTTCATGTCGGTGCGCTGATCGGCGAGGGCGGCCAGGTCCGTGACCTGAATCCCGTAAATGCGCTCCATGACCAAAACTTTCGGGCGACACCAGTCCCAATAAATCTGCGGTACATACAACAGTGGCGAGCCTTCGAAATTACGCTTGAGCTGACTGGCATTAGCCGCTTCGCGCAACAGGTCGAGTTCGTCGTAAATGGTTTTTTCGTAATCGCTGACCACATCCACCGGGTGCAACAGACGGGCATCTGCGCTCAGACGCTCGGCGGTCTTGGCCAGAATGAACAGCCACGCCAGATCAGAACCGATGATCGGCTTGAGACCCGGGCGAACGACCTTGACCACCACTTCTTCGCCGGTCTTGAGCTTGGCGGCGTGCACCTGCGCGACGGATGCCGAAGCCAGCGGTTCGATATCGAAGCGGCTGAACACGTCACTGATTTTGGCCCCCAACTGCTCCTCGATCAGTTTCACGGCCAATTGCGGGTCGAACGGCGGTACGCGGTCTTGCAGCAGCATCAACTCGTCCGCGATGTCGGGCGGCAGCAAATCGCGACGAGTGGAGAGGATCTGCCCGAATTTGATAAAAATCGGCCCCAAATCCTGCAACGCCAGGCGCAACGCAGCGCCTCGGCTGAGTTCAAGCTTTTTGCGCGGGAACCAGCGCCACGGCAACACATAGCGCAGCGACAGCATCCACCATGGCAACGGCAGGGCGAACAGCAGGTCATCCAGTCGGTAACGAATGACAACGCGCTGGATGCGAAACAGACGACGAATGGCAAGCAGCTTCATGCGGGATCGCTGGAATTGAGGGATCGAGAAAGGCGCTCAACGCGCGCTTCCAGTCGGTCCAGGTCGAGTTTGAGTTGGTCCAGTTCGTTAAAGCGCGCTTGCGCTTCACGTTCTCCGACCAACGTGCGGGCTTCTTCGCTCAGGTATTCGGCCAGGTTCTGATTAAGGCTGGCGAACCCGTGTTGATACCAGTTGGCGCGGCTGCGCACATGACCGGCGATCAGGGCGGTCGCGACCGGGCCGATCCAGCGTGAGAGCTCGAACTCCCAGTCCAGCTCCAGATCTTGAAGGATTGCCGCCAGTTCCATCAGCACGTGGCTGTCGCCTTCGAGGTCGACCTGCGGGCCATGTAACACAGCGGTTTTGTCTTTGCTCAAGGCCAGGCGCAGCAAGCTGGACGCCGGGGCGCGCAGGGTGCAATCGGCGTCAGCGGCCCATTGGCCAGCCAGCAGCAATCCTTCATCGCTGGGCAGGATGAACAGCTGCAGCGCGGGGCTCGCGCATTCAACCGCAATAACCTTGCCGGTCAAAGGTCGCATGCGCGCCAGTGCAGTGCTGTCCAGGCGCAAGACACGGTTTACACCGCTCTCGACGCTGGCGAGAAGGCCGCTGAGCAGCATCAGGGCTTGATGCCGCGGTGCAAGGCAACAATGCCCGAGGTCATGTTGTGGTACGTCACACGGTCAAAACCGGCTTCGACCATCATTGACTTCAGGGTCTCCTGATTCGGGTGCATGCGGATCGATTCAGCCAGGTAGCGGTAGCTTTCCGGGTCGTTGAGCACCAGCTTGCCGACCATGGGCATGAACGCAAACGAATAGGCGTCATAGACCTTGGACATCAGGGCGTTGGTCGGTTTCGAGAACTCCAGCACCAGCAGGCGACCACCGGGTTTGAGTACGCGCAGCATCGAGCGCAGGGCGTCCTCTTTGTGGGTCACATTGCGCAAACCGAAAGCGATGGTCACGCAATCGAAGTAGTTGTCCGGGAACGGCAGCTTTTCAGCGTCGGCCTGAACAAACTCGATATTGCCGGCCACACCTTTGTCCAGCAGGCGGTCACGGCCGACTTTGAGCATCGAGGCGTTGATATCGGCCAAGACCACCTGACCGGTGGGACCGACCAGATGCGAAAACTTGCGCGCCAGATCGCCCGTGCCGCCAGCGATGTCGAGCACCTTGTTGCCCGGACGAACGCCCGACAGCTCGATGGTGAAACGCTTCCACAGGCGGTGCATGCCGCCTGACAGAACATCGTTCATCAGGTCATATTTGCCAGCTACGGAATGGAATACCTCGGCGACTTTTTCCGCTTTCTGGCTTTCCGGAACGTTTTTGAAGCCGAAGTGTGTGGTGGGTTCGGCATCGCTGCCTTTGCGCTGATCAGTCATATCGCTGTCACCAAAAGAGAATGCTGGCCATTCTAATCCCGGAGGCTGACTTTGTCTTGGCGAGGGTCAATGTAAGTATAGTGAGCGGCTTATTTATGAGGAGAACCGCCATGGCGCACATCAACGTTGAACGCACCCATACCCTTGGCCTGGAGGTCGCACGCGTGAAGGCGCGGGACGTGGTTGCCAAGCTTGAGTCGCAATACGGGCTCAAGCCTCAATGGTCGGGAGACAAGGTCGCCTTCAAGCGCTCAGGTGTGGATGGTGTGCTGGAAATCAGCGAGAACACCGTCAAGGTCGATGTGAAACTGGGCATGTTGATGTCAGCGATGAGCGGCATGATCAAATCTGAAATCGAGCGTTCGCTGGATAAGGCGCTGGCGTGAATTGACATCAGGCTTGCTGCCCCTGCCGTTCCCACTCGGCTGGGTGGCAAGTGGAAGTAAGGGGTGTGAACGCATGTGTTGGAGGCAGTCACTTTATTGTGTGCGAGGCGTCGGCGCTTGACGCTGATGACGTAAGCCATTGAGCGGGAAGTTTCTTAAGTTGTTTATTTGTATAGGGTTTAGTTGAAGGGAGTAGAGGTTTTCTTATTTTTGATAATTTCATGTTTGTGGGTATTGTTTGGCCAGAATTAACAAAACCAACAGGGAATTATTGAATGTCTGTTTATCGCTATATGGTTGTGCATGCCCCTAAAGTTGATCACAAAGAGGCGATTGAAAAGGCGCGAGCCGTGATCCATGCCTTCGTCAAGAATCGTGAACATCTAATCGTCGATGAGCAGCGAGAGGACGAAGATCTCACCAAGTTTTCCGTCCAGGATACGAGCGAGCTGAATGTCGGCTGTATTATTGTCTATCGCAACAGTGTGATGTTCACATTGATGGGGGAGGTTGCAGAGAAAGACAGTTGGAGCATGGAGATTGATGCAGTTGATTTAATGGAAGAAGCCTTCCCCGAGTCGCGTCTACAATAAGTATTGCCTCCGTACGGTACGCATTGTCGATAACGTCATCCCTTCCAGAAAGGGATGGCGTTTTTGCCTTGCGTGGAACCTGCGTACATGAAATGTGCTGCCTCGGCGGTTTTTTAGCAGATGAACGGCTTGATCACTCGACTGTTTGACAATGCCAGAGCAATTGGGCGTTGGGGCCAAGGCGCTCGCTCAAGAACAGGTCGGTGCATAGACGGCGTTGGTCGCGGGTCAAAAGCAAGTACGGTACGCTGATCAAAGGTTTATTTGGCATGAGCAACGCTCCCGACGGATGCTCGCCACACGACTTGCAGGTCTGAAAAGAACAATCCTTGTTTGATTTGTAGTGGTTTATCACTCTTTAAGTACGCTTGGGTGCTCTAAGTTGTAGGGGGTTTTACTTTTAAGCGCTTTAAAGCATGAAGTTAAAGGGATGAAAGATTTGTTAGGTGCATGTTAGAGCACTTGCATTAAAGGTCGGTCATTAGCTTGCTCGTGTTGTGGGTTTTTGGGAGCGCGCTACAGTTATTTATAGCGAATAAAGCAGTGATTATTGAAGGTCGAAGCTTTATTGGTTGCAGTCTTACTTGGAATAGTCCGGTACTCAGTTCTGTATGTTATCGGTGTCATGTGTGGCTGTGCTGCTCGCCCGGATTGGCGGGAGACTCATTTAATTAAATCAGCGAGATAATGTAACTATTTCTAACAGGCGCCTGGATGGCGTTTGATCTTGGTGATTAACACCTACTATTAAAAGGATTTATTTTATGGCGAATGTAAAGATTACACGTGAGCACAATTTGGGCCTTGATAAGGCATTGGCGAGCGCGCGCGCCCTGGTCGATGGCTTGGCTGAACAGTATGGTTTGACAACCTATTGGTCTGATACGGGCGTGACGGTTAAACATGGGCTGACCGGGATTACCGGTACGCTGGAAGTCACAGACAAAGTGGTGACGGTATTCGTGGAGCTGAATTTTTTACAAAGCGCATTCAAGGGCGTTATTGAGTCCACGATCAATTCGATCCTGAATAAAGAATTGGGTTGAGGCCTGGCGCCTCAAGCTCATACTTCTCGAAAACCATGGCCTTCGCAGGCCATGGTTGTATCTGGCGTAGCCGCCCCTTGAATTACACGGCTTTAGCGTCTAAACCTGTTGGAGGTGAACATTTTGTTCATCTTGATGATTCGACAGTTTGGCTACGTATGTCGCGACTGAACATTGAGGGGAACACGATGGCTGCTAAAAAACCGGCTGCACCTGCTAAAGAAAGCCATTCATGGGTAGGCAAAGTAGAAGAATATTCGCGCAAAATCTGGCTGGCAGGTCTGGGTGTGTATTCGAAAATTGACACCGATGGCAGCAAGCTTTTTGACAGTTTGGTCAAGGATGGCGAGAAGGCCGAGAAACTGACCAAGGCCGCTGAACCTAAATCAACCAAATCGGCCACCCGTTCCAAGGTCGAGGATGTAAAAGAGTTGGCCTTGGGTAAATGGGGTGAGCTGGAAGAAGCGTTCGACAAGCGCTTGAGCAATGCCATTTCTCGCTTAGGCGTGCCAAGCCGTGATGAAGTTAAAGTCTTGCAGGCTAAAGTTGAGACGCTGACCAAGCACATTGAAAAGTTGTCGACAGCAGCTGCCAAAGTAGCGGCAACCAAAACGCCAGCACCCAGCAAGCCTGCGCCAGCTAAACCAGCGGCCAAGCCTGCTGCCGCCAAAGCAGCGCCAGCCAAACCTGTCAGCAAACCTGCGCTCAAGCCAGCAACTAAACCTGCAGCCAAGCCAGCGGCCAAAAAAACACCTACTGCGGCCAGCAAATCTGCGGCTAAACCGGCAGCTCCCAAATCCGCCACGCAAAAGCCAGCAGCAAGCAAAAAGCCGACGCCACCCAAGACCACAGCAGCCACCCCTCCAGCAGCCACCCCGCAAAAAACTGAAACACCGGCGTCCTGACGAACGCTAAGCTTCGCAGCCGCTGACGAGCAGCACGAGATTGCGCCTGGCGTATGACCCCGCTACGGCGCAACCTCGCAATGAGCCGATGAAAGCCGTTTGGTGTGAGTCGTCAATTACAGCCAGTGTGCAAAGCAGGCAGCCAAGCCTCTCACAACATTAATTTGACGATTGACTCGGACGGGTCGCGAGACTTTCCGGCTTTTTTAAGTTCAGCCAGGTAGTCGTCCCAAAGCTCAGTCTGACGCCGCCCCAGCTCATGCAAGTACTCCCACGTAAACAGCCCGCTGTCGTGCCCGTCATCAAAGGTGATCTTTAGCGCGTATTGGCCTGCGTGCTCAACTTTGTTGATCCCCACATTGATCTTGCCCGTTTGCAGGATTGGATTGCCGTGGCCTTGAACCTCGGCGGACGGTGAGTGCACACGCAAGAACTCGGCAGGCAGATGGTATTCCTCGCCTGAGTGGTACTTGAGCGTGAGTGTTTTCGAGGCTTTATGCAGGTTGATGGCGTTCGGAATCATGGTCATAACCGTTGGTCTCCATAAACACCGTAGCCGCGGGTGCAGGTCACGAACAGGCTTAAGTCCTCTTCGCAACCTGCGCCAGCGGCTACAGGTGTCATGTTTGCCCTTGCGGGCACGTGGCTTACAAGATGTAGCGCGACAGGTCTTCGTTTTCTGCCAACTCGCCCAAGTGGCTGTTGACGTACTCGGCGTCGATCCGGATCGGCTCTTCTTGTTGCGCGCTGGCGATGTCGCCTGCGCTGAAGGACACCTCTTCCAGCAAGCGCTCAAGCAGCGTGTGCAAACGGCGCGCACCGATGTTTTCGGTTTTCTCGTTCACTTTCCAGGCAATCTCGGCCAGGCGCTTGATCCCTTCAGGCATGAACTCGATGTTCAGGCCTTCAGTTTTCAGCAACTCGCGGTATTGCTCGGTCAATGAGGCGTGCGGCTCGCTGAGGATACGTTCGAAGTCTTCAGGCGACAACGCTTTGAGCTCGACACGGATCGGCAAACGGCCTTGCAGCTCAGGCACCAGGTCGCTTGGCTTGCTCAGGTGAAATGCGCCCGAAGCAATGAACAGGATATGGTCAGTTTTGACCATGCCCAGCTTGGTGTTGACCGTGCAGCCTTCGATCAGCGGCAGCAAGTCGCGCTGTACGCCTTCACGGGAAACATCGGCGCCGCCCACGTTGCCGCGCTTGGCCACTTTGTCGATTTCGTCGATGAACACAATGCCGTGTTGCTCAACAGCTTCCAGCGCTTTGGCTTTGAGCTCTTCGTCATTGACCAGACGGCCGGCTTCTTCGTCACGCACCATTTTCAGGGCTTCTTTGACTTTCAGCTTGCGGCTCTTGCGCTTGCCTTTGCCCATGTTGGCAAACAGGCTCTGCAATTGGTTGGTCATTTCTTCCATACCTGGCGGCGCGGAGATATCGACGCCAACGGCATCAGCCACTTCGATTTCGATCTCTTTGTCGTCCAGCTGGCCTTCGCGCAGGCGCTTGCGGAACAGCTGGCGAGTGTTTGTGTCCTGCGGGGCAGCGGCTTCTTCACCAAAGGTACGCGCCGGTGGCAGCAACGCATCGAGGATGCGTTCTTCGGCAGCGTCTTCGGCACGGTGACGAACTTTGACGATTTCCTGTTCGCGCAACAATTTGATTGCAGCGTCTGCCAGATCACGAATGATCGACTCGACGTCGCGGCCCACATAGCCCACTTCAGTGAACTTGGTGGCTTCTACCTTGATGAACGGTGCATTGGCAAGTTTGGCCAGGCGACGGGCAATTTCGGTTTTACCGACACCGGTCGGGCCGATCATCAGGATGTTCTTGGGCGTCACTTCAACGCGCAGCTCTTCAGGGAGCTGCATGCGGCGCCAGCGGTTACGCAGCGCAATAGCGACGGCACGCTTGGCATCGTCCTGGCCGATGATATGGCGATTGAGTTCGTGGACGATTTCGCGGGGGGTCATGGACATAGTAGTTGGCGTTCCTCTAGCTGAATGAAGGGCACGAACGGGTCGATGAATTGACCCGGCAGGCTGTTTATTCAGCGAGGTCCTGCTCCTCAATAGTGATGTTGTGGTTGGTGAATACACAGATGTCGCCAGCGATGCCCAAAGCGGTTTCGGCAATTTCGCGGGCCGACAGCTCGGTTTTCATCAGCAGGGCGCGTGCAGCGGCTTGAGCGAATGCACCGCCCGAACCCATGGCGATCAAGCCGTCTTCAGGCTCAACCACGTCACCGTTGCCGGTGATGATCAATGAAGCATCTTTGTTGGCAACGGCCAGCATGGCTTCAAGGCGGCTCAGCGAGCGGTCGGTACGCCATTCTTTGGCCAACTCGACAGCAGCGCGAACCAAATGACCCTGGTGTTTTTCCAGTTGGCCTTCAAAACGTTCGAAGAGGGTAAATGCATCAGCGGTGGCGCCAGCGAAACCGGCAATGACCTGACCGTGATAGAGACGACGGACTTTTTTCGCATTGCCTTTCATGACGGTGTTGCCAAGTGAAACCTGGCCGTCGCCAGCCATGACAACTTTGCCGTGACGGCGTACTGAAACGATGGTGGTCAAGGGAAGAGTCTCCACGCAGCGGGGCGAAAATGCCTGTTGGAGATACATATGGGGGTGCAGTCGAGTATTTCAACTGCGAGAAGGGAATGTGGATGAGCGGTGAAACAACAATCGCCAGCCAACCTGTGCCTGAAGATCCTGAGTGGGATCTGCAAGCACGGCGGGCTGACGAGGGTTAGCGGCGCTGCTGTAGCAACAGGTTACTAAAGCCGCTGCCCGCCAATTGCTTTTGCGCAACGGTGAGCTGGTCGCGGTTGCTGAACGGCCCCACCAGCACGCGGTACCAGGTTTCATCCTTCACGGTACCGGCTTCGACCGTGGCGGTCTGGCCGAGCAGGATGATCTGGGCGCGCACTTTTTCTGCGTCCGCTTGTTTGCGGAACGAGCCCGCCTGCAAGAAGAACTTGGTGACCGGTGCTGCTTTGGCCACCGGTGGCGCAGGCGGTGGTGTGATGCCGCTCAATGCCGCCTGGGCACGCGCGGTGTCGATCTTGGCCGCTTCAGCCGGAGTCACGGGTGCCAGCGGCGCGGTTTGCGGCGTCGGCGGGGTTTTCTCCGGCACGGCTTCTGGCGGCACGATCACTTCAGACTCGGGCAGCAACGTGTAGAAGTCGTACTTAGGCTTGGCCGGTTGCGTCGGGCTTGGCGGTGTTTTATTAGCTTGCGCCGTTTGCGAAGCCTTCTGCTGCTCTTGCTTGACCCGTTTGACGTCGTCGCCCTTGCCGGGTTCGAGTTTCATCAGAAACACGATAAATGCGCCCACGGTCAGGCCGATGGCCATCCACAGCCAACCCGGAATCGGTTGCTTGGCGGGCGCCTGATACCGACTGGCGCCGCGCTTGGGTGCAGGTTTTTTCTTGGCGGCCAACTTACATGCGCTCCAGAGTTTCCAGGCCCAGCAATTCCAGACCTTGCTTGAGGGTACGGCCCGCCAGGGCTGCCAGGCGCAGGCGGCTTTGTTTTTGTGTTTCGTCTTCTGCGTTCAGGATCGGGCAGTTCTCATAGAAGCTGGAGAACAGGCCCGCCACTTCGTACAGATAGGTACACAGAATATGCGGCGTGCCTTTCTCGGCCACGTTGTTCAGCACTTCGCCGAATTGCGCCAGCTTGGCTGCCAGCTCGAGTTCTTGCGGCGCTTGCAGCACGATGTGACCTTCAACTTCGTTGAAGTTTTTGCCCAGTTTGCGGAACACGCCCGCCACACGGGTGTACGCGTACAGCAAGTAAGGCGCGGTATTGCCTTCGAAGTTCAACATCAGATCGAAGTTGAAGCTGTAGTCGCTGGCACGGTGCTTGGACAAGTCGGCGTATTTGACCGCGTCGATGCCGACCACTTTGGCGATGGCGCGCAGTTCTTCTTCCGGCAGCTCCGGGTTTTTCTCTTTAACCAGCGCGTAGGCGCGCTCTTTGGCTTCGTTGAGCAGGTCGATCAGTTTGACCGTGCCACCGTCGCGGGTTTTGAACGGGCGGCCGTCAGCGCCGTTCATGGTGCCGAAGCCCATGTGCTCCATGTCCATCGGGTGCGTCACGAAACCGGCCTTGCGCGCTACGGCGAACACTTGCTGGAAGTGCAGGGCCTGACGCTGGTCGACGAAGTACAACGCGCGGTCGGCTTTGAGGACGCCGCTGCGGTAGCGGATGGCCGCCAAGTCAGTGGTGGCATACAGGTAGCCGCCGTCGGCCTTGACGATGATCACAGGCAGCGGCTCGCCTTCAGCGTTTTTAAACTCATCGAGGAACACGCATTGTGCGCCGTTGCTCTCGACCAGCATGCCTTTGGCCTTGAGGTCGTTGACCACGTTGATCAAGTCGTCGTTGTAGGCACTTTCGCCCATGACGTCGGCCATGGTCAGTTTGACGTTCAGCAGTTCGTAAATTTTCTGGCAGTGTGACAGCGAGATGTCCTTGAACTTGGACCACAGCGCCAGGCAATCCGGGTCGCCGGCTTGCAGCTTGACCACCAGGCTACGGGCACGGTCGGCAAACTCGGGCGACTCGTCAAAACGCTGTTTAGCGGCACGGTAGAAGTTTTCGAGGTCAGACAGCTCGTTGCTGGTGATCGGGTTCTCTTCCAGATAGGCCATCAGCATGCCGAATTGGGTGCCCCAGTCGCCTACGTGGTTCTGACGGATCACTTCGTCGCCCAGGAACTCCAGCACGCGGGCTACGCCGTCGCCAATGATGGTCGAACGCAGGTGGCCAACGTGCATTTCTTTGGCCAGGTTGGGGGCGGACATGTCGATGACGGTGCGCATGGGCGGGGTGGCCTTGCGCACGCCGATTTTTTCGTCGGCCAGCGCGGCATCGAGACGCGATGCCAGCGCCTGGGTGTTCTGGAAGAAGTTCAGGAAACCGGGGCCGGCGATTTCAGTCTTGCTGATTTGTTCATCGGCCGGCAGGGCAGCGATGATTTTTTCAGCCAGGTCACGCGGCTTCATGCCCGCAGGCTTGGCCAGCATCATGGCGATGTTGCTGGCGAAGTCACCGTGGGTTTTGTCACGGGCGTTTTCCACCTGAATCGCTGGCGTCAGGCCTTCAGGCAACACACCTTCTGTGACGAGTTGAGCAAGGGCTTGTTGAATAAGCTGGCGAATGGTGTCTTTCATGGTCTTCTCTTTCGACCGCAAGCGCGGTAGCGCTTCATTGCGCAGGTGGAAAAACTGGGCATTATCCGTTGCCGGGTCGGCCTTGCCAACCTTGGCAGTCGGGTAATGGATCTGTGGTGGCGATCCCTTCGTGATCCGGGATCCGTTCACACCTTCAAGGGTGCCTATATAGATAGGGGCGCAGTTGCTCTCGATCAACAACTGTGCGGTCAATAGAGGTCAACCGGATCAACGTCCAGCGACCAGCGCACTTGTCGTCCGCCAGGCATTTGTTCGAGCACCAACAGCCATTGACTTAGCAACCGGTGCAACGGCGCACGGGCATTGGCCTGCAACAATAATTGAGCGCGGTAGCGCCCGGCACGGCGTTCCATTGGCGCGGGCACTGGGCCAAGCAGTTCGACGCCGGTCAGGTTCAGTTCGCCCAACAGGCGTTCGGCCTCGCTGCACGCTTCATCCAGAAACCCTTCGGCCTGCCCCGGTTTATGGGCTTCGGCCCGCAACAAGGCCAGGTGCGCGAACGGTGGCAACCCGGCCGCGCGGCGTTCACTGAGCGCTTGCTCGGCAAAGGCGAAGTAGCCTTGCTCTGTCAGCTGGATCAGCAGCGGGTGGTCGGCCAGGTGGGTCTGGATAATCACCTTGCCCGGCTCTTCGGCGCGCCCGGCACGTCCGGCCACCTGCACAATCAACTGCGCCATGCGCTCGCTGGCGCGAAAATCACCGGAAAACAGACCACCATCGGCGTCCAGAATTGACACCAGTGTGACCCGCGGGAAGTGATGGCCCTTGGCGAGCATTTGCGTGCCGATCAAAATGCACGGTTTGCCTTTCTGGATGGTGGCGAACAGTTGGTTCATCGCATCTTTGCGTGAGGTGCTGTCGCGGTCGACACGCAGCACCGGGTAGTCCGGGAACAAAATCCCCAGCCGCTCTTCGGCGCGCTCGGTGCCCGCGCCAACGGGGCGTAAGTCAACCTTGCCGCATTGCGGGCAATTGCGCGGGACACGTTCGACATAGCCACAGTGGTGGCAGCGCAACTCCCCCGAGCGCTGATGAACGGTCATGCGCGCATCACAGCGCTGGCACTCCGACATCCAGCCGCAGTCATGGCACAGCAACGTGGGTGCAAAACCCCGGCGATTGAGGAACACCAACACCTGCTGACCTGCTGCCAGCGTCTGACCAATCGCTTGTTGCATCGGCCCGGAAATGCCGCTGTCCAGCGGACGACTTTTTACATCGAGCCGCAGGAAGCGTGGCTGTTTGGCTCCACCAGCGCGTTCATTCAGGCGCAGCAAACCATAACGGCCGGTGTAGGCGTTATGCAGGCTTTCCAAAGACGGGGTGGCAGATCCGAGCACGATCGGGATGTTTTCCTGTCGTGCTCGCACCAGTGCCAGGTCGCGGGCGTGATAACGCAAGCCTTCCTGCTGTTTATAAGAGCCGTCGTGTTCTTCGTCGATGATGATCAGCCCCGGGTTTTTCATCGGGGTGAACAGTGCCGAGCGGGTGCCAATAATAATGTCGGCTTCGCCATCCCGGGCGGCCAGCCAGCTTTCAAGGCGTTCACGGTCATTGACCGCCGAATGCACCAGCGCGATGCGCGCATTGAAGCGCTGCTCGAAGCGGGCCAGGGTTTGCGGGCCGAGGTTGATCTCCGGGATCAGCACCAGCGCTTGCTTGCCGGCTTCCAGCGTCTCGCGGATCAGTTGCAAATACACTTCGGTCTTGCCGCTGCCCGTTACCCCGGCCAACAAAAATGCATGAAAGCTGCCGAGCCCGGCGTGGATGGCCTCATACGCGGCCCGCTGTTCACTGTTGAGTGGCAGTTCGGGCTGCGCCAGCCAGTGCTCGTGGCGCTCGCTTGGGGCATGACGGCGGATTTCCACGGTGACCAGCTCTTTGGCCAACAACAGGTCCAGGCTGTCTTTGCTCAGCATCAGCTTGCTCAACAACTGATGTGCAACGCCATGCGGATGCTGCGACAAGGTCGCCAGCGCCTCCCGTTGACGGGGTGCACGGGCGATGCGCGGGTCGTCCAGGCGAGCGCCGGGGGCCACCTGCCAAAAGCGTTCCTGACGCGCTTCGGCCAATTCGCCCTGACGCAACAGAACCGGCAATGCCCAACTCAGGGTGTCGCCCAGGCTGTGCTGGTAATACTGCGACGTCCACAGGCAAAGTTTGAACAGCGAAGGGGGCAGGGGCGCGGTGGTATCAAGCAGTGCAATCGCGGGCTTGAGTTTGTCGGCGGGCACATCGCTGTGATCGACCACTTCTACCAACATGCCAATCATCTCGCGTCGACCGAACGGCACCCGCAAGCGCATGCCCGGCTGCAGTTGATCGCGGCGTACGCCCGCAGGCGCCCGGTAATCAAACAAGCGGCGCAAGGGGGAAGGCAGGGCAAGGCGCAAAATGGCGTCGGGCACGCGGGGCTCTCAAGTGATGAACGGCAAAGATGGCCCGGAGACTAGCAGACAAAGCACTTCGGGACTAAAAGGCAGGCCGTTTAAAGATGAATGATTTTGGAGGGAGCATGCTTGGCCGCTTGCGTCAATGCAAAGGTCTGGTATTATCGGCGCCCTAAATTTACGTGCGGTATTCAACAATGGTGTTGAGTGGCGGCACGCTAGCCTGAGGAATACCCATGAAAGCCGATATCCATCCAGCGTACGAAGTCATCGAAGTAACTTGCAGCTGCGGCAACAAGTTCGAAACCCGTTCGAACCTGTGCAAGCCACTGAACACTGACGTATGCAACGAGTGCCACCCGTTCTACACCGGTAAGCAGAAAACTCTGGACGTTGGCGGTCGTGTTGATCGTTTCAAAACTCGTTTCGGTGCTTTCGGTACTACCAAAAAAGCCGCCGAGTAAGGCGTATGACTCTGGACAGGCTCTTGGGTCTGACCGGGTTATTGAAAAAGGCGTCCCTTGCGGGCGCCTTTTTTGTGCCCGCGATTTGGCTTTCTTGCGTTCAGGCCGAGGTATTGTGCCCGGCGGCGCGTGCTGTAACGCCAGCTCAGGTGGAGCGCGTGGTCGACGGCGACACCCTGCGGCTCAAAGACGGTCGCAGTGTGCGGATGATCGGCCTCAATGCGCCGGAAACCGGTAAAAAAGGCCAGAGCGCCGAGCCCTATGCTGATGCTGCCCGCAAGCGTTTGCAGGCCTTGGTAGCACGTAGCGACGGACGCGTCGGGTTGCTGATGGGCAAGCAGGCCAAAGACCGCTACGGTCGCACGCTTGCCCACGTGTTCGGCGCGGATGGCAGCAATTTTGAAGCGCAACTGCTGGCCGACGGCCTCGCCTATCAGGTCGCAATTGCGCCCAACGTAGAACTGCTGGCGTGCCAACAAACGGCCGAACAGCGCGCACGTTCGGCCGGGGCGGGGTTGTGGCGGCATTCGCCAGTGCTGGCGCCGTCGCAAATCAGCCGCTCGGGCTTCGTGCTCGTGAGCGGTACGGTGCGCAACGTTCAACGCAATCGCGGTGGATTTTGGATCGACCTTGATGGGGGTTTGGTGTTGCACATTGCACCCAATCATTTGGCCAGTTTCGACCCAAAAACCCTATCGCGATTGCAGGGAAGGCAACTAGAGGCGCGCGGTTGGGTGCTTGATCGCTCGCGCCGGGGTAATTTGAAAGCGGGGCAGGCACGCTGGATGTTGCCTTTGACGCATCCGGGAATGCTAAAAGTCAGTTTTCGCTAAAAATTGTAGACAATTTTAAATGTAGATTGTGAACACTCAAGCCCTTGCTGGCTGCGGGTCTTGGCCCAAAGTCGTAGGGTAAAGCCCTTGACACTGCTGACCGGCCAGTCTTGTCGGGACTTTACGACACGCGTATGCTCGGCGATCCGTCTGTCCAACAGCAAAAAAGCGGAATGCCCACATGTCTGATTTGAAAACCGCCGCTCTCGAATATCATGCCCAGCCCCGTCCAGGGAAACTGAGTGTCGAGCTCACCAAAGCCACCGCAACTGCCCGCGATCTCGCGTTGGCATACAGCCCGGGTGTAGCCGAACCAGTGCGCGAAATCGCCCGCGATCCCGAGCTGGCCTACAAGTACACTGGCAAGGGCAACCTGGTTGCCGTTATTTCCGACGGTACCGCCATTCTGGGCCTGGGTAACCTCGGTCCATTGGCTTCCAAACCTGTGATGGAAGGCAAGGGCGTACTGTTCAAGCGCTTCGCCGGTATCGATGTGTTCGATATCGAAGTCGATTCCGAGAGCCCTCAGGCTTTCATCGACACGGTTAAACGCATTTCCATCACCTTCGGCGGTATCAACCTCGAAGACATCAAGGCCCCTGAGTGCTTTGAGATCGAACGTGCTCTGATCGAGCAGTGCGACATCCCGGTATTCCACGATGACCAGCACGGTACTGCAATCGTGACCGCAGCCGGCATGATCAATGCCCTGGAAATCGCCGGTAAAACCCTGTCTGACGCCAAAATCGTCTGCTTGGGCGCTGGCGCTGCAGCCATCTCCTGCATGAAGTTGCTGGTGAGCATGGGTGCAACCATCGAAAACATCTTCATGGTTGACCGTACCGGCGTGATTCACTCCGGCCGTGATGACCTGAACCAGTACAAGGCAGTGTTTGCCCACGCCACCGAGAAGCGTTCCCTGGCTGACGCCCTGGAAGGCGCTGACGTGTTTGTCGGCCTGTCCGGTCCAAACCTGCTGAGCGCTGAAGGCCTGAAATCCATGGCGGCCAACCCGATCGTGTTCGCATGCTCGAACCCGGACCCGGAAATCGCCCCGGAACTGGCGCACGCCACCCGTGACGACGTGATCATGGCCACCGGCCGTTCGGACTACCCGAACCAGGTCAACAACGTGCTGGGTTTCCCGTTCATCTTCCGTGGGGCACTGGACGTTCGCGCCAAGCGCATCAACGAAGAGATGAAGATCGCTGCGGCCAACGCCCTGCGCGAACTGGCCAAGCTGCCAGTGCCACAGGACGTGTGTGACGCCTACGGCGGTATCAAGCTGGAATTCGGTCGTGAGTACATCATTCCGAAACCAATGGACGCTCGCCTGATCACCGTGATCTCCGACGCTGTGGCCAAAGCTGCCATCGAGACCGGTGTTGCAACCCTGCCGTACCCGAAGAACTACCCGCTCAAAAGCGTGGATGACGTGTTCAACGGCTAAATTGCGACAGCGCTAAACAAAAAGCCCCGGCACGCGAGTGCCGGGGCTTTTTTGGTTCTGCAGAAGGGGCATCCCAGCGTGCAGTGTTTAAGCGTGAGAGGCCGATTCCTTGGGGCTCGGCCTCTGGTGGGTGCGATACGTCAGAACAGGTCGATCGGGGCGCCATCTTCAGCGGGCAGCGGGCTGCCCGGTGCAACGCCATTGCCCAGCTCGCTGTTGGACGGTGGCGTGTCTTCACTTTTGAACAGTTCAAAGTACGCACCCGGTGTGCCCGGTGACGCGACGCGGCCGCTGATTGGGTCAACCCGCAGGCTGAGAATTCCTTCGGGCTCGGCCTGGGTATGAGCCGGTTTGCCTTTCAGCGCGCCGCCCATGTAGTTGATCCAGATCGGCAGCGCTACCGTGCCGCCATATTCACGGCGTCCAAGACTTTCGGGCTGGTCGAAACCGGTCCATACCGTGGTCACGTAATCGGCGTTATAGCCCGAGAACCACGCATCCTTGGATTCGTTGGTCGTACCGGTTTTACCGGCCAGATCAGTGCGGCCCAGCGACAAGGCGCGACGGCCGGTACCGAGCTTGATCACGTCCTGCAGCATGCTGGTCAGGATATACGTGGTGCGCCCGTCGACGATGCGCTCGGCCACGGCCTGGGTTTCAGTCGTTGGCAGGCCCGGCGCGGCATTGATCGTGTCGATGGTCAGTTCTTCGGCTTCAGGCGGTACATCCTTGCTGGCGTTTTTCGGTACGCTCGGCGGGTTGGCCACGAACAGGGTCTCGCCGTTACGGCTTTCTATCTTGTCGATCAGGTAAGGCGTGATTTTGTAACCGCCGTTGGCAAAGGTGCTCCAGCCCATGGCGATCTCCATGGGCGTCAAGGTCGCGGTCCCCAGCGCCAGCGACAGGTTGCGCGGCAAGTCCTGTTTGCTGAAACCAAATTTGCTGATGTAGTCGACGGTCTTGTCGACGCCCAGGCTCTGCAGCAGGCGGATAGACACCAGGTTGCGCGACTTGTACAGCGCTTCGCGAACACGGATAGGGCCGAGGAACGTGTTGTTGTCGTTTTTCGGCCGCCAGACTTTGTCCTGGTAGTCGTCAACAAATACGATGGGCGCATCGTTCACCAGCGTGGCAGCGGTATAGCCGTTATCCAGTGCTGCGCTGTAAATGAAGGGCTTAAAGCTCGAACCCGGCTGACGCTTGGCCTGCATTGCACGGTTGTAGTTGCTCTGCTCAAACGCGAAACCGCCCACCAATGCGCGGATGGCCCCATTGTTCGGGTCAAGTGAAACCAGCGCGCCTTGTACTGTCGGCACCTGGCTGAACTTGAAACTGCCATCGGGTTGTGGCTGGACGCGAATCAGATCGCCCACCTGCGCCACGTCGGCTGGCTGCTTGGGCATCGGGCCCATGCTGTTGGTGTTCAGGAAGCGTCGTGCCCACTTCATGCTGTCCCAGCTCACGCGGCCTTCACCCGTGCGGGTCAGGACGTGCAGGCCATCTTTGTCGACCTCGGTCACGATGGCAGGCTCAAGCCCGCTAATCGGGCGCTGCTTGGCCAGCTCTTGCTTCCATACGGCCAGCGTCTTGCCCGGGAAGCGTGATTCAGGGCCGCGATAGCCGTGGCGCTGGTCGTAGGTAATCAGCCCGTCTTCGACAGACTTGTTGGCCAGTTCCTGCAAGTCGCTCGGCACCGTGGTGGTGACGCGATAACCTTCTGTGTAGGCCTCGCTGCCATAACGACCGACCATTTCGGCGCGGGCCATCTCGGCAATGTAAGGGGCGTTCACTTCCGGTGTCGGCACGTGATAACTGGCGTTGACCGGCTCGGCAATGGCAGCTTCGTAGCTGGCCTGATCGATTTTGCCCAACTTGTACATGCGGCCCAGAATCCAGTCGCGGCGCTCTTTGCTGCGCACCGGGTTAGCCAGCGGGTTGAAGCGCGAGGGGGCTTTGGGCAGGCCTGCGATCATGGCCATTTGCGCCAGGCTCAAATCGCGGATCGATTTGCCGTAATACACCTGGGCGGCCGATTCGATGCCGTAGGCGCGATTACCCAGGTAAATCTTGTTCACGTACAGCTCAAGGATTTCGTCCTTGGTCAGCTCGCGTTCGATTTGCAGTGCCAACAGGATTTCGTTGGTTTTGCGGGAAAAGCTCCGCTCACTGGATAGGAAATAGTTCTTCGCCACCTGCATCGTGATGGTGCTACCACCCGATTGTATGTGTCCGCTTTTTACCAACTGGGTGGCGGCACGCATCAGGCTGCTGGGGTCGACCCCGTAATGATTGGCGAAGTTGTCATCTTCAGCCGACAGCAAGGCATTAATGAAATTGGGGGGAATGTCGGCGAACTTGATCGGAGAGCGGCGCATTTCGCCAAACTCTGCAATCAACTTGCCGTCGCTGGTGTAGACCCGCAAAGGAATCTGCAACTGGATGCTTCTCAACGACTCTACAGACGGCAAGCCAGGACTAAGATAGAGAAACGCGCCGCTTAGCCCGAGCACGAGCCCGCAGATCACAGCAACGAATGACCACCCGAAAAACTTCAGCAGACGAATCAAGGCTTTTGGATTTCCAGATTAAGAAATGGGTTGCACGTCAGGGTTGTGCGCAGGCGCGCCGGGTCGACAATGCGGAAAAAAACGCCCGGCATTATAAGCATTTTTCGGTCATGGGCGTCAGGGACCTCATGTCGGAACGGATTATGAACGGATCTCATTTTTCACCCTCCGTAAGCCACGGATTGCATTAGGGAAAATAGCTGTGCCCGGATTGTTCACAAAAAAACCTCAGCGTTACGCGGGTGTCGAGGTTGGACCAGACTCGATCAATATCGTCGAATTAAGCCGCTCACGCAGTGGCTATCAGCTTGAAGCCTATGCCATGGAGCCCTTGCCAGTCATGCCGTTGCACGATCTGACAGGTCTTACGGCAAAAAGTGTCGCGCAGGTTGTGTCTATCGCGTTGAACAAAGCGGGCATACAGGCACGCAGCGCTGCGATATCAATGCCCGACACGCAGGTGATTTGCAAAATCATCGAGGTGGAACCGGGCCTGAGCGAGCAGGACCTCGAACTGCATGTGCGCCTTGAGGCCGAACAGTACGTTCCGTATGACCTTGATGACGCCGCACTTGATTTCCAAGTGCTGGGGCCTTCACTCGAGAACCCACACCGCATCAGCGTGTTGCTGGCTGTGTGCCGCCAGCAAGCGCTTGAATGGCATCAATCGGTGCTGGCGGGTGCCGGCTTGCAGGCGAAGGTCATTGAGGTGCGCGATCACGCCCATGCCCGGGGCGTGCAATGGTTGAGTGGCTTGCCCGGTTATCAGCCTGACAACCCGCTTGCCGGGGTGAACGTGAATCCTCGCCTCGCACCCGAAGCGCTCTTCTGCGATGCTGCGCAGCTGTTGACAGCCTGTGGTCTGGCCTTGAGGGGGTTCGATTGATGGCGCGAATCAATTTGTTGCCATGGCGTGAGTGGCTGCGCGAAAAGCGTCGCAAAAGGTATGTGGGCATGCTGGTGGCGTTGCTGGTGGTGACGGCTGCCGGGTTGTTTGTGCTGGATCATTTCGTCGACCGCGCTGTGGAGCGACAGTTGGCGCGTAATGATCTGATCCGAAGTTCAATGGTCCAACTGGATGGACGTGCGCAGCAGATCGATCAGTTAAAAGTGCGCCGTGAGCAATTGTTGGAGCGCATGCAAACCATCGAAACACTGCAAGGCAATCGCTCCGGCAGCAGCATCGTGTTCGATCAACTGGCGCGCAGTTTGCCGGAAGGTGTGTATTTCACCGACGTGAAGATGGTCGAACGCACCATTGCGATTACGGGGGTGGCGCAGTCCACTGCACTGGTTGCCGAGTTGATGCGCAATCTGGACGCCTCCCATTGGCTGGAGGCTCCCACGCTGATTGAGGTGCGGGCCAAAGATGGGCAGGGGGACAGCCAGGCACGGTTATTTCAGATGACCGTGCTGCAATCCCAAAACGGCCATGATGGCGGGCAGTTTTGATGGGCGCGCAATGGCTGGAGAGCCTGCGTACTTTTGACCTGCAAGAATTGAATCTCAAACACGCCGGGATGTGGTCGCCCCGGCGTAAAGCAGTCGTCGCAGCGGGTCTCGCGGCGCTGCTTCTGCTGACGGGGTATGGGCTCTGGCTGAAGCCGGGGCTGGCCCGGTTCCATGAGCAGCGCAATGCCGAGCCCGAACTCACTGCTCAATTGGCGACCCGTGCCCGTGAGGCTGCGTCACTGGTTGACCATCACCGGCATCTTGAAGCGCTACAAGTGGCCTTCGACGATGTAATGCGGCAACTGCCGCGTCAATCCCAAGTGCCGGGTTTGCTGGACGAAGTGTCCCGGCTCGCCCAGAACAGCGGCCTGATCATCGAACAGATCCAGTGGCTGCCTGAAACACTACAACCCGTTTATAGCGAACTTCCCCTGCAATTGATGGTGGTGGGCGGGTATCACGACCTTGGGGTTTTTCTCAGTGGTATTGCGGATTTACCCCGGATCGTCACCGTGCATGATTTCACCCTGACGGCAGCCACCCCGGCAGCGAATGGCCCATTGCGCATGACGTTACTGGCCAAAACCTATCGCGCCAATGATCAAGGACTGATCCCGTGAGAGTGATGTATCGATGTGTGCTGGCCGGTGCGCTGGCAAGCCTCGCGGGTTGCGACAACCCGCAGGGTATTGAGACGCTGGAGCGTGAACTGCATGCGCTTCAAGCCATTGATGGCATTCCCGTGCCCCCCCTGCCAACCCGTGTGCAGCACCGAGCGTTTATCTACGAAGCCACTGCACTGCGCAGCCCTTTTCAGGGGGCGTTCGGGGTGGAAGGGGCTCGCTGGCAGGTGAGTGATGCAGACCACAGTGACCATGAGGGGCGCAGCAAAAGCGTTTTGGAAGACATTGATCTTGAGCAGTTCGAGATGGTTGGCACCTTGTCGGACCTGTATCAGGACAACGTCCTGTTACGCGCCAAGGGTGTCGTGCATCGTTTGCAGTCCGGTGACTATTTGGGTCGTCATAACGGCCGGATTGTCGCGCTTAACCCGCAGCACGTTGAAGTGTTTGAAGTGATTTCTGATGGTCGGGGCGGTTGGCTGGAAAGAACCCTGACGATTCCTTTGAAACAGCAGTCTTAACGGAAATAAACCATGAAAAGGATTTTCCCGGTCTGTGGACTGGCGCTATGGAGTGCGCTGAATTCACAGGCAGTGTTGGCCAGTGCGCCTTTGATACTCCCTGATGCGTCGACGCCTTGGGTTGTTCAGCCTGAGCAGGCCAAGGCTCAAACCTACGAGGGCGACCTGCTGTCGCTCAACTTTCAGGACATTGAAGTGCGCACGGTGCTGCAGATTCTTGCGGACTTTACCCGGTTCAACCTGGTGGTCAGCGATGGCGTTGAAGGCAATGTCACGCTCAACCTGCAAGACGTGCCCTGGGATCAGGCGCTGGACCTGGTACTCAAAAGCAAAGGCCTGGATAAACGCATGGAAGGCAATGTGATGTTGATTGCGCCAGCGGATGAAATAGCCGCCCAGGCGCGTCAGGCGCTGGAGGCACGTAACCAGATAGCCGACCTTGCCCCCTTGCGTCGGGAGGTGGTGCAGGTCAATCACGCCAAGGCTGCGGACATCGCCAAGCTGTTTCAGTCTGCGACCGGCCATGCCCCAGGCGTGGAAGGGCAAGGCTCGATCACTGTGGATGAGCGCACTAACCACATCATCGCGTTCCAGACTGCCGAGCGGCTCGGCGAACTACGGCGCATCGTGGCGCAACTGGATGTACCCATGCGTCAGGTGATGATTGAGGCGCGTATTGTCGAAGCAGGGGTAGATTTTGAAAAGAAACTGGGCGTGCGATGGGGTGGCGAGATTCGTAATGCGGGCAATTGGAAAGCAGGAGGCATCAACAAGCCCGTTGTAGAGGGCGCCGCTGAAGTCAGCGCACCGTTCGTGGACTTGGGCGTTGCCAATCACACCTCAGGGTTGGGCATCGCTTTCATCACCAACAATGTCTTGCTGGACCTCGAATTGAGCGCCATGGAAAAGACGGGCAATGGCGAAATCATCTCGCAGCCCAAGGTGGTTACTTCTGACAAGGAGACCGCAAAAATTCTGAAGGGCACTGAAATTCCCTATCAGGAATCCACCTCCAGCGGCGCCACCTCCGTGTCGTTCAAAGAAGCCTCGCTGTCACTGGAAGTGACCCCGCAGATCACACCGGACAACAGCATCCTCATGCAGGTGGTGGTGACAAAAGACGAGCCGGACTACATGAACATGGTCAACAACGTACCGCCCATCAAGAAGAACGAAGTGCGCGGGAGGGTGCTGGTCAAAGACGGAGAAACCATCGTGATTGGGGGCGTGTTCTCAAATACGCAAAGCAACGTGGTAGATAAAGTGCCATTTTTGGGCGATCTGCCGTATGTTGGCCGACTTTTCCGTCGGGACCTTGTCCTCGAAAAAAAATCCGAGCTGCTGGTGTTCTTGACTCCGCGTATCATGAACGACCTGGCGATTGCTGCGAGTCATTGATTCTGTGCGAAATTTGATTCTTGTTGGGCCGATGGGCGCGGGTAAAAGCACCATTGGACGTTTGCTGGCCAAGGAACTGCGGCTGCCGTTCAAAGATTCCGACAAGGAAATCGAACTGCGCACCGGCACGAATATCCCGTGGATCTTCGATAAAGAAGGTGAGGCGGGGTTTCGTGATCGTGAGACGGCCATGATTAAAGCGTTGTGCCATGAAGATGGCATTGTGCTCGCAACTGGGGGCGGGGCCGTGATGCGGCCTGAAAACCGTAAGTTCCTGCATGCAGGTGGGCGCGTGGTGTATCTGCATGCCTCCATCGAGCAGCAGGTGGCGCGTACGTCGCGCGATCGTAATCGCCCCCTGTTGCGCAATGCGAATCCGGAGAAAATCCTGCGCGATCTGCTGGCCATTCGTGATCCGCTTTATCGTGAAATCGCCGATGTGGTGGTCGAAACCGATGAACGGCCGCCGCGGATGGTGGTTTTGGACATTTTGGAGCGTCTGGCCCAGCTTCCTCCTCGTTAAAGCTTGGTACAAAATGCGCTATCCTCGGCGCCGGTCCTGCCCGCAAGCGGTATGACCCAAAGCTACTGGGCAGCGTCCCCACCGGCGCTGCCAACACTTGATAATTGCGAAACAGGGCGCCAGCCGTCCTTTTTCAATGCGGGGATTCATGCAGACACTGAAGGTTGATCTAGGCGAGCGCAGCTACCCGATTCATATTGGCGAGGGTTTATTGGATCAGCCTGAGCTGCTGGCGCCGCACATCGCCGGGCGCCAGGTGGCAATTGTGACCAACGAAACCGTAGCGCCTCTGTATCTCGAGCGTCTGACCCGCAGCCTGGCGGCTTATTCGGTGCTGCCGATCATCCTTCCCGATGGCGAATCATTCAAAAATTGGGAAACCCTGCAGCTGATTTTCAATGGCTTGCTCACGGCGCACCATGATCGGCGCACCACGGTCATTGCACTGGGTGGTGGCGTGATCGGTGACATGGCCGGTTTTGCCGCATCGTGTTACCAGCGCGGGGTCGACTTCATTCAGGTGCCGACCACTTTGCTGTCGCAAGTGGATTCGTCCGTAGGCGGCAAAACCGGCATCAATCACCCGCTGGGCAAAAACATGGTGGGCGCGTTTTACCAGCCAAATCTGGTACTCATCGACACCACCAGCCTGAACACCTTGCCAGCACGCGAACTGTCGGCAGGGCTGGCGGAAGTGATCAAGTACGGCCTGATTTGCGACGAGCCTTTTCTGACCTGGCTGGAAGAAAACGTTGACGCCTTGCGCGCCCTGGATCAGGCCGCGCTGACCACGGCCATTCAGCGTTCCTGCGCAGCCAAGGCCGCCGTGGTGGGTGCCGACGAACGTGAGTCGGGCGTGCGCGCCACCCTCAACCTGGGCCACACCTTTGGCCATGCCATCGAAACCCACATGGGCTACGGGGTATGGTTGCATGGAGAGGCTGTGGCGGCTGGCACGGTGATGGCGCTGGAAATGTCGGCGCGTCTGGGCTGGATCACCGAGGCCGAACGTGACCGTGGCATTCGCCTGTTCCAGCGTGCGGGTCTGCCGGTGGTGCCGCCCACCGAGATGACGCCTGCCGATTTCATGGAACACATGGCAATAGATAAAAAAGTGATCGACGGCCGCTTGCGCCTGGTGCTGTTACGCCGCATGGGCGAAGCCACAGTGACCGACGATTATCCACAAGAGGTTCTACAGGCCACGCTGGGTGCGGATTACCGCGCGCTGGCTCAGCTCAAAGGTTAATAAGATCCCGATGACTAGTTTGCATGCCGACGAGGCGTTTCTCGGTCACTTTCAACTCAACCACGACCCCTTTGCTCCACGGGTGCCAGGGTTCAAGTTCTTCCCGGCCCAGCGCAAGCCGGTGCTGGGGCAGTTGCACCACCTCGCCCGTTACAGCCAGCTGCTGCTGGTAGTCACCGGGCCTGAAGGCAGCGGCAAGACGTTGTTGCGTCAGGCGCTGGTCGCCAGCACCAACAAACAGTCAGTGCAAAGTGTCGTGGTTTCAGCGCGTGGCGCCGGTGATGCGGCCGGTGTGATGCGCCAGATTGCGCAAACCCTGAATGTCGCCAACCCCGACATCGGCTCAATTCTGGCGCAAGTGGTGCAACTGGCCCTGACCGGCCAGGAAGTTTACTTGCTGATCGATGATGCCGAGCAGCTTGACGACTCGGCGCTCGAAGCCCTGCTGGCGCTGGCGGCCGGGACGCCTGAAGGCCGACCGCATGTGTTCCTGTTTGGCGAGCCTTCGATGATCGCCGGTCTTGAGCAGCTCAGCGCGGACGAAGAGCGCTTCCACGTCATCGAATTGCAGCCGTATAGCGAAGAAGAGACCCGCGAATACCTGGCGCAGCGTCTTGAAGGCGCCGGGGCCGGAATCGAACTCTTGAGCGCGCAACAGATCTCAGATATTCACGAGAGCTCCGACGGCTGGCCTGGGAACATCAACCAGGTTGCCCGCGATGCAATGATCGAAGCCATGATTGCCAGCCGCACTGCGGTCAAGCGTCCAAGTATGGGGTTCAACATGCCGAAAAAACACGTATTGGCCATTGGTGCCGTAGTGGTAGTGGCCGTCGCCGCTGCCATCCTGATTCCGGGTCGCGGCAAAACGCCGACCACCCCAAATGCTGAACAGGCCCAGTTGCCGCTGGGGCAAGCCGCGCCGAATGCTGGCGCTAACCCGTCGGTAGATTTCGCCGGTTCTTCGCAGCCCATGCCGCTGCCGCTGGTCGGTCAGTCGCAGCCGGTGATGCGCGGTCCGCTGGCCGAGGCGGCCGGTGGTATTTCTGAAGGCGATGACGGTGGCGTGCCTGCGGTTGAAGGGGGCGCTGATGTGCCACCTACCGTGACCACCACGGCACCACCTGTCGGCGTTCCTGCGGGCGCTGAGCCCGTGCCGGCACCTGCTCCGGCACCACGTCCGGTACAGCAAGCGCCAGTGGCTGCGGCCAAGCCGACCCCCGCCCCGACCCCGGCTGCCAAGCCAACCCCTGCGCCTGTGGCCAAACCAGCAGCCAAACCGGCAGATAAACCCGTCACCCTGGCCAAGGCCGCGCCGGGCAGCAGCTGGTACTCCAGCCAGCCAGCGGGCAACTATGTGGTGCAGATCGTCGGCACCAGCTCTGAAGCCTCTGCGCAAAATGTCGTCAAAGAAGTGGGCGGTGAATCGCGCTACTTCAAAAAAATGCTTAACGGCAAACCGTTGTATGTCGTGACCTACGGCAATTTCCCAAGCCACGCCGCGGCCACTGCCGCCATCAAGAACTTGCCAGCGAAGATTCAGGCTGGTAAACCTTGGCCTCGCACTGTCGCCAGCGTCCAACAAGAACTGGCAGCAGCTCGCTGATGCTCCGGCGACCTTACCCAGGTCGCCGTGCTTCACACCTAACATTCCTGCTTGAGCATGCGGCTTTTTGGCCGTGTGCCTTGTGGTGTCTGCGCCTTGTGGCGGTCAACATCAAAAATGTTTTGACTAGCACAAGTAATCTCTTTAAACCTTTCACAAATGCGACACGAATTTACGGTTAATCGCCGCTTAATTTGTGGGCGTTTCTGGCGGTGTGTAGAATGACCACCCTTTTGCCCCTGCCAAGCTGGCGTACGTTCAGCGCGGGAAGCAAGTGGTTGAATTAAAAAGAAATTTGCCCCTTTTTGGGGCAGCCTGGTGAGAAAGTGTCTATGAAAGCAGGTCTGTACCACCCCGACGAATTCAAGGATAACTGTGGTTTCGGCCTGATTGCCCACATGCAGGGCGAACCCAGTCATACCCTTCTACAAACAGCCATTGAGGCACTGACCTGCATGACCCACCGCGGTGGGATCAACGCAGACGGCAAGACCGGCGACGGTTGTGGCCTGCTGATTCAAAAACCTGATCTGTTCTTGCGTGCAGTCGCCAAGCAACAGTTCGGCAGCGATTTGCCCAAGCAATACGCGGTCGGCATGGTGTTTTTCAACCAGGACCCGATCAAGGCCGAAGCGGCCCGCAACAACATGAACCGCGAAATCCTTGCGGCCGGCCTGCAATTGGTGGGCTGGCGCAAGGTGCCCATCGACACCAGCGTGCTGGGTCGTCTGGCGCTGGAGCGTTTGCCGCAGATTGAACAGGTGTTCATCGCCGGTGAAGGCCTGAGCGATCAGGACATGGCGATCAAGTTGTTCAGCGCACGTCGTCGTTCGTCAGTAACCAATGCTGCCGACACCGACCATTACATCTGCAGTTTTTCCCACAAGACCATCATTTATAAAGGCCTGATGATGCCGGCGGACCTCACCGCCTTTTATCCGGACCTCAGTGACGAGCGCCTGCAAACCGCCATCTGTGTGTTTCACCAGCGCTTCTCCACCAACACCTTGCCGAAATGGCCGCTGGCCCAGCCGTTCCGCTTTCTCGCCCATAACGGCGAGATCAACACCATCACGGGCAACCGCAACTGGGCATTGGCCCGTCGCACCAAGTTTGCCAACGACCTGATCGGTGATCTGGACGAACTCGGCCCGCTGGTTAACCGCGTGGGCTCTGACTCCTCAAGCATGGACAACATGCTGGAATTGATGGTCACCGGCGGCATCGACCTGTTCCGTGGCGTGCGCATGCTGATTCCGCCTGCCTGGCAAAACGTAGAAACCATGGACCCCGACCTGCGGGCGTTCTATGAGTACAACTCCATGCACATGGAGCCGTGGGACGGCCCGGCAGGTGTGGTGATGACCGACGGCCGCTACGCCGTCTGCCTGCTCGACCGCAACGGCCTGCGCCCGGCGCGCTGGGTCACGACCACCAACGGCTACATCACCATCGCCTCGGAAATCGGCGTGTGGAACTACCAGCCTGAAGACGTGATCGCCAAAGGCCGCGTAGGGCCGGGCCAGATTCTGGCTGTCGACACCGAAACCGGTCAGGTGCTGGACACCGACGCCATCGACAACCGCCTGAAGTCGCGTCATCCGTATAAGCAATGGCTGCGCAAGAATGCCCTGCGCATCCAGGCCACCATCGATGACCACGACCACGGTTCGGCGTTCTACGACGTCGATCAGCTCAAGCAATACATGAAGATGTATCAGGTCACGTTCGAAGAACGCGATCAGGTGCTGCGCCCACTGGGCGAGCAGGGCTACGAAGCGGTCGGCTCCATGGGCGATGACACGCCAATGGCCGTGCTGTCCCAGCGCGTGCGTACGCCGTACGACTACTTCCGCCAGCAATTTGCGCAGGTCACCAACCCGCCCATTGACCCGCTGCGCGAAGCCATCGTCATGTCGCTGGAAATCTGCCTGGGTGCAGAGCGCAACATTTTCCAGGAATCCCCTGAACACGCCTCGCGCGTGATCCTCAGCTCGCCGGTCATCTCGCCTGCCAAATGGCGCTCGTTGATGAACCTCGACCTGCCGGGCTTTGAGCGTCAGATCATCGACCTCAATTACGACGAGAGCCTCGGGCTCGAAGCGGCTGTGCGCAACATCGCGGATCAGGCCGAAGAGGCTGCCCGCGCGGGCCGTACGCAAATTGTCCTCAGTGACCGTCATATCGCGCCAGGCAAGTTGCCGGTTCACGCTTCGCTGGCGGTCGGCGCGGTTCACCACCGCTTGACAGAAAAAGGCCTGCGGTGTGACAGCAACATCCTGGTCGAAACCGCGACCGCCCGTGACCCGCATCACTTTGCGGTGCTGATCGGCTTTGGTGCGTCGGCGGTGTATCCGTTTTTGGCCTACGAAGTACTGGGCGATCTGATCCGCACAGGCGAAGTGTTGGGCGACCTTTACGAGGTGTTCAAGAACTACCGCAAAGGCATCACCAAAGGCCTGCTCAAAATCCTTTCGAAGATGGGTATTTCGACCATCGCGTCGTACCGCGGCGCGCAGTTGTTCGAAGCCATCGGCTTGTCTGAAGAAATCTGCGAGCTGAGCTTCCGTGGCGTGCCGAGCCGCCTTAAGGGTGCACGTTTTGTCGACCTTGAAGCCGAGCAAAAACTGCTGGCCGCCGAAGCCTGGAGCGCGCGTAAGCCGATCCAGCAAGGCGGGCTGCTCAAATACGTGCATGGCGGCGAATACCACGCCTACAACCCGGACGTGGTTGCTACCCTGCAAGCCGCTGTGCAGCAGGGCGACTACAACAAGTTCAAGGAATACACGTCACTGGTCGACAAGCGCCCGGTGTCGATGATCCGCGACCTGTTGCAGGTCAAAACACTCGATACGCCGCTGGCCATCGAAGAGATTGAACCGCTGGAATCCATCCTCAAGCGTTTCGACTCTGCCGGTATCTCGCTGGGCGCATTGTCGCCCGAGGCGCACGAAGCGTTGGCTGAAGCCATGAACCGGTTGGGCGCACGTTCCAACTCCGGTGAAGGCGGTGAGGACCCGGCGCGGTACGGCACGATCAAGAGCTCGAAAATCAAGCAAGTGGCCACTGGCCGTTTCGGTGTCACGCCGGAATATCTGGTCAACGCCGAAGTGCTGCAAATCAAGGTAGCCCAGGGCGCCAAACCGGGTGAGGGCGGGCAACTGCCGGGCGGCAAGGTCAACGGCCTGATCGCCAAGCTGCGTTATGCCGTACCGGGCGTGACCCTGATTTCGCCTCCGCCGCACCACGACATCTATTCGATCGAAGACTTGTCGCAGCTGATCTTTGACCTCAAGCAGGTCAATCCCAAAGCGCTGGTCTCGGTCAAGTTGGTGGCGGAAGCCGGGGTCGGCACGATTGCAGCCGGTGTGGCCAAGGCCTATGCCGACCTGATCACCATTTCCGGTTATGACGGCGGCACCGGTGCTTCGCCGCTGACCTCCATCAAATACGCGGGCGCACCGTGGGAACTGGGGCTGGCTGAAACCCACCAGACCCTGCGCGGCAACGACCTGCGCGGCAAAGTGCGGGTACAAACCGACGGCGGCCTGAAAACCGGCCTCGATGTGATCAAAGCGGCAATCCTGGGTGCTGAAAGCTTCGGCTTCGGCACCGCGCCAATGATCGCCCTGGGCTGCAAATACCTGCGAATCTGCCACTTGAACAACTGCGCCACGGGTGTGGCGACGCAGAACGAATCCCTGCGTAAAAACCACTACATCGGCACTGTCGACATGGTGGTCAATTTCTTCACCTACGTGGCCGAAGAAACCCGCGAGTGGCTGGCTAAGCTCGGCGTACGCAGCCTTGAACAGTTGATCGGTCGTACCGACCTGCTGGACATCCTGCCGGGCGAAACCGCCAAGCAGCATCACCTCGACCTGACCCCGTTGCTGGGCAGCGACCACGTGCCTGCCGACAAGCCGCAGTTCTGCGAAGTGGACCGCAACCCGCCGTTCGACAAAGGCCTGCTGGCCGAGAAAATGCTCGACATGGCACGCCCGGCGATCAACGACCTGAGCGGTGCCGAGTTTGAACTCGATATCTGCAACTGCGACCGTTCGATTGGCGCGCGGATCTCCGGTGAAATCGCTCGCACCCATGGCAATCAGGGCATGGCCAAGGCACCGATCACGTTCCGCTTCAAAGGGACGGCAGGTCAGAGCTTTGGTGTGTGGAACGCCGGTGGTTTGAACCTCTACCTGCAAGGCGACGCCAACGACTACGTAGGCAAAGGCATGACGGGCGGCAAGCTGGTGATCGTGCCGCCGACTGGCAGCGTCTACAAAACCCAGGACAGTGCGATCATCGGCAACACCTGCCTGTACGGCGCCACGGGCGGCAAGTTGTTTGCCGCTGGTACGGCGGGCGAGCGTTTCGCTGTGCGCAACTCGGGCGCCCACACCGTTGTGGAAGGCACGGGCGACCATTGCTGCGAATACATGACGGGCGGCTTTGTCTGCGTACTGGGCAAAACCGGTTACAACTTCGGTTCGGGCATGACCGGCGGTTTCGCCTACGTGCTGGATCAGGACAACACGTTCGTTGACCGGGTGAACCACGAGCTGGTTGAAATCCAGCGCATCAGCGGCGAAGCGATGGAAGCCTACCGCAACCACCTGCAACACGTGCTGGACGAATACGTCGAGGAAACCGACAGCGAGTGGGGCCGCAACCTCTCGGAAAACCTTGATGATTACCTGCGTCGTTTCTGGATGGTCAAGCCCAAGGCTGCCAGCTTGAAATCGTTGCTTTCCAGCATCCGTGCCAACCCGCAGTGATATGCGCCTGAAGAGTGTGATGAGGTTTTAACCATGGCTGAACGTCTGAGTAACGACTTCCAGTTCATCGATGTCGGGCGCAAAGATCCGAAGAAGAAACTGTTACGTCAACGCAAAAAAGAGTTCGTGGAAATCTACGAACCGTTCAAACCCCAGCAGTCAGCCGAGCAGGCTCACCGTTGCCTGGGTTGCGGTAACCCGTACTGTGAATGGAAATGCCCTGTGCATAACTTCATTCCCAACTGGCTCAAACTGGTGGCCGAGGGCAACATCCTCGCCGCCGCCGAGCTGTCGCACCAGACCAACACCCTCCCTGAAGTGTGCGGCCGGGTGTGCCCGCAAGACCGTCTGTGCGAGGGGGCCTGCACCCTAAACGACGGTTTTGGCGCAGTGACCATCGGTTCGGTCGAGAAGTACATCACCGACACCGCTTTCGCCATGGGCTGGCGCCCGGACATGTCCAAGGTCGTGCCCACCGGCAAGCGCGTCGCCATTATTGGTGCCGGGCCTGCGGGCCTGGGCTGCGCTGACGTATTGGTACGTGGCGGCGTAACCCCGGTGGTTTTTGACAAGAACCCGGAAATCGGCGGTCTGCTGACCTTCGGTATTCCCGAGTTCAAACTCGAAAAAACCGTGCTCAGCCACCGCCGCGAAGTCTTTACCGGCATGGGGATCGAGTTCCGCCTCAACACCGAAATCGGCAAAGACATCAGCATGCAACAGCTGCTGGACGAGTACGACGCGGTCTTCATGGGCATGGGCACCTACACCTACATGAAAGGTGGCTTTGCCGGTGAAGACCTGCCAGGCGTGCACGATGCGCTGGACTTCCTGATTGCCAACGTCAACCGCAACCTGGGCTTTGAAAAGTCGCCGGACGATTTCGTCGACATGAAAGGCAAAAGGATCGTGGTTCTCGGGGGCGGTGACACGGCCATGGACTGCAACCGCACCTCCATCCGCCAAGGCGCCAAGTCCGTGACCTGTGCGTACCGTCGTGACGAAGCCAACATGCCGGGTTCGCGTAAAGAGGTGAAAAACGCCAAGGAAGAAGGCGTGAAGTTCCTTTACAACCGTCAGCCAATTGCCATTGTGGGCGAAGGTCGGGTGGAAGGCGTGAAAGTGGTCGAAACGCGTCTGGGTGAGCCTGATGCCCGTGGGCGCCGCAGCCCTGAGCCGATTCCGGGTTCTGAAGAGATCATCCCGGCGGATGCCGTGATCATCGCCTTCGGATTTCGCCCGAGCCCGGCACAGTGGTTTGAACAATTCGACATCCAGACCGACAGCCAGGGCCGCGTCATTGCGCCCGAGCAGTCGTCGTTCAAACACCAGACCAGCCACCCGAAGATCTTCGCCGGTGGTGACATGGTGCGTGGATCAGACCTCGTAGTGACCGCAATCTTTGAGGGCCGTACAGCGGCCGAAGGGATTCTGGATTACCTGGGCGTCTGACCCGGCATTCACCTGCCCCTTTCTCTGCGGGAGAGGGCGCGGGTTGAGGGAAAAGTGCTCGCCCTTGCGCGTCAAATCGCCTCGATAGATAAAAGGCACGGCTCTTGCCGTGCCTTTTGTGTCCGTCTCTGAGAAAATGCCCGCACTTTTTTTCCGGATGCTGACATGACTGATCTCAAGAATGACCGTTTCCTTCGCGCTTTGCTCAAGCAACCCGTTGACGTAACGCCTGTGTGGATGATGCGTCAGGCCGGTCGCTACTTGCCGGAATACCGTGCCAGCCGCGCCAAGGCCGGTGATTTCATGAGCCTGTGCAAGAACGCCGAGTTCGCGTGCGAAGTCACCATGCAGCCTCTGGACCGCTTCCCGCAGCTTGATGCGGCGATCCTGTTCTCCGACATTCTGACCATTCCGGATGCCATGGGGCAGGGGTTGTATTTTGAAACTGGCGAAGGCCCACGCTTCAAAAAGGTGGTCAGCACCCTGGCCGACATCGAAGCTTTGCCGATTCCGGACCCGCAAAAAGACCTCGGTTACGTAATGAACGCGGTCAGCACCATCCGCAAGGAACTCAACGGCCGCGTGCCACTGATCGGTTTCTCCGGCAGCCCGTGGACGCTGGCCACCTACATGGTCGAAGGCGGCTCGTCCAAAGACTTCCGCAAAACCAAAGCCATGCTCTACGACACCCCTCAAGCGATGCATTTGCTGCTCGACAAGCTGGCGCAGTCGGTGACGTCGTACCTTAACGGCCAGATTCTGGCGGGCGCACAAGCGGTGCAGATCTTCGACACGTGGGGCGGCAACCTGTCCTCGGCGGCCTATCAGGAGTTCTCCCTGGCCTACATGCGCAAAATCGTCAGCGGCCTGATCCGTGAACATGAAGGCCGTAAAGTGCCGGTCATCCTGTTCACCAAAAACGGCGGCCTGTGGCTCGAAAGCATTGCCGACGCAGGTGCGGACGCATTGGGTCTGGACTGGACCTGCGACCTGGGCGAAGCCCGCCGTCGCGTTGGCAACAAAGTTGCCTTGCAGGGCAACATGGACCCGACCGTGCTGTACGCCAACCCGGAAGCCATCCGCACTGAAGTCAAACGTATTCTGGCCAGCTACGGCAAGGGTTCTGGGCACGTGTTCAACCTCGGTCATGGCATCACGCCTGAAGTGAAACCCGAACACGCTGGCGCCTTTATCAGCGCAGTGCACGAGTTCTCGGCGCAATACCACGTTTAAGTATTTCGCTAACTTCCAATGCCCGGCTAATGCCGGGCATTTTTGTTAGTGGTGACTTTGTAATGCAGTGCCGATGTGGGCGTACATATAAATAGCGCTGATTGCATTAAAGTCATGGATTAAACACTCCAAAGCCTAAGACTTTTCCTGCTTGAAATAGCGTGACCGCTTACAGATTAATCGTTGTAAGACGGTAAAATCTCCCACCTCTCGGGTAGGTGTTGACTGAACTTAAACTGCAATTAAGGAAAATATTGAAGGAATTTTCTTTGTGTTATGTAGTTTTGGTTTTGAGCGTTAAATGTTCATCGTGTTGAGTTATTTGTGGTCGTGCATTGAATATATGCGCGCCATTTTTTGTCTTAATAAAAATTAAGAGGGGATTTAATATGACGTCTTCACGCTCCAGGTCTTTGACGTTGACCGGCTGCGTTTCTTCGTTAACGCTGATGGCGGCGATGTTTGCATCGCAGCAAGTAGCGGCGCATGGCTATATGGACAGCCCGCCTTCCCGCGCTTACGCCTGCAAGCAAAAGCTGAATGCAAACTGCGGCCCCGCCGAATATGAGCCTCAAACCGTTGGCGAAGCGCCTAAAGGCTTTCCGGCATTGGGCCCGGCTGATGGCAAGATTGCCAGTGGCGAAAACGCCATGTTTGCAGCGATGGATGCCCAGTCCCCGGATCGCTGGCATTTGACCGAAATCAGCAACCGCAATACCGAGTTCAGCTGGTTTTTCACAGCGGCCCACAAAACCACCAAGTGGGAATACTTCATTACCAAAACCGGCTGGAACCCCAACCTGCCGCTGACCCGTGATGCCTTCGAGCTGACGCCGTTCTGCAGCGTAGAGGGCGGCGGCGCTGTGCCGATCGAAGGTGCGGCGGGTGGCAATGGCCAGATCAAGCAGAAGCACGCGTGCACCATTCCGGGCGATCGTAGCGGCCATCACATCATCTTGGGTGCCTGGACAGTTGATGACACCGGCGCATCGTTCTACGACGTTGTTGACGTGAATGTCACGGCCGAAGCCGAGCACGAGCCCGACCCTGATGGCTGGAAGCGTGTCAGTGAGCTGGCCCCAACCCAGGCACTGTTGCCAGGTGATTCGGTCAAGGCTCGTGCGTTTACCGGGAGCTCCGAAAGCGCTGAGTACAGTTTCTCGGTAGGCATCGATTCGGTTGAAGAAGGCAAGCCGCAAAACTGGTCGCTCAAATTGGCTCAGGCAATCAATGCGGCTGACAAATCGGTGCGTGCAGGCATTCGTAATGCTGAAGGCAACATTGAACCGATCAAGGGCACCAACATCTTCTACGTTAAACCGGAAACGGGCGTGACCAGCTATCAAATGCTGACCACCATGGTTCCGGACCCTGCTGCGTACATGCATGTGCATGACGTTAAACCGGAGTATGCGCTGGAAAAAGGCAAAGGCAATGTAGGCTTCACATTGATGACCAACAAGGATATCAACGTTGATGCCACCGTTTACGATGCCAACAACAAGTCCGTCGGCACCGTCAAACAGACCCTGAATGCATCCACCGAACAAGTCATTGTCCCTGTGATTAGCGCACCGGGCGTGCATACCTTGAAGTTGATTGCCAGCAGCCAGGACGGTCGTGAAAACTTCCAGGAAGCCAAGTCCCTTAACCTGACGGGCGATGGCGCCGAGCACGACTTCGATGCTGTATTCCCTGAAGGTATGAAGGACTACAAGGCAGGGATTAAAGTGTTGCATCCACGAACCAATAAGGTCTACGAGTGCAAGCCTTTCCCTTTCTCCGGGTACTGCTCTCAGTATTCGAAGACGGCCAATGGCTTTGAGCCGGGTGTCGGATCGAATTGGGCTGATGCCTGGACGGAACTGAAGTAAAGCGGTTGAAGACCGGGCCGTTTTACAAGACGGCCTGGTCTTCTTGTTCGCGATTAAGATGAAAGAGAGCGAGAATTTTTTTAAATTTTCGAGGCTGACGCTGTGAATCATTCGACGTATTCATATTTACAGAAATGGTTACATGCTATTTCGATGATTATTAGTGCGTGGTTGATGTCGTCGGGGTATTACGCGGCGTTGATATCCCGTTCCGTAGACGTTAAAGGTGCCATCAGTACTTTTAATGTCGCGTTGGCCACCCTGTTTGCTCCTGTGTTCTTTTTTCGAATGTATTTATCGTTCGGTCAAGGGTACGCCGATGTTTTCAGATCAGGAGATGCTATGCGTTATGCGGCGTTTCTTGTTCACAACCTGATGTATTTAACGGCCTGCGTCGTCATCGTCTCGGGATTTCTGATGAGGAATCGCGAGATCGATATATTCGGCCTGTTTTACCTGCCTGCCGTAATAACAGACCTGCAACTACGTGGATGGTTTTCCTTTTCTCATACCTGGGGCTGTTGCGTATTGGCGCTGCTGCTGGTCGTGCATGTCGTGGCGGTCATCAAGCATCAACTTGCTGGCAAATTGATTCTCAAGGGCATGTTTTCCTAAGCCTTTCCACGTGTCGACACATCAATGACAGCTCATACAGCATGCGGACGGTCAACGTTGGGTAGTTCAGCATTCGTTTTTACCCGTTCCTTTCGGCTGGTCCTGAGGGCTTGTCTGGTGGCGTTGCCTTTGAGTGCGGGAGGCTGGCATCTCTGGCAAGAGTGGTCGTATCGCATGTCATTACCCGACCTGATCGTTTTGAAACCTCTTGAAGCCGCCGCCCCTTTGACACCGGTTGCGTTCAGCCCGGATGCCATCGCGACGGTACTGGGCTTTGCACCACAAGGCGCAGCTGTGCGTAGCGCCGAGGCCCTGACGCTGCGCGCGAGCCTGGTTTCCAGCGAGGGACAGTCCCGTGCGCTATTGGCGGGTGCCAACGAGGCTCGTTTCTACGGGGTGGGCGAACGCTTGCCGGGCGGCAGTGTTTTACGCCGTATTGAAGTGTCCCGCGTGGTGCTTTGGCGCAATGGCCGGGAAGAAAGCCTGGTTCTCGAATCCGCCGGGCAGTACCTGCTGCCGGTCACACGTGCTGATGCCCCCAAGGCGCAGCCCGCTTCCACTTATTTGCGGCCCGTTGCCGAACAACCTTAGAGACTCACCATGAACAGGCCAGACAGGTTCGGCATCGGCCGCTTCTTACTGCGTAGCACGCTTTGCACCGCGCTTTTTTTCGCAAGCTCGACGCTCGCTCAAGAGCAATCGTGGCAACTGGCGATGAAAGACGCCGAGTTACGCGATGTGGTACAGCAAATGTCCAGTGTGCTGGGCGCTACGGTTGTGCTCGACCCGCGTGTCCAGGGGCGCATTACTGTGATCTCTGATCAGCCACTCAATCGTGAAGGCGTGCGCAACTTGTTCTACGCGGTGCTGGAGGCCCAAGGCTTTGCCGTGGTCGATCAGGGTGAGCGTTTATTGATAATTCCGGCAGCTGACGCCAAAACCCGGGCCAGCACTGCCGACACCCGGCAAGCGCTGAATGAGGAATTTGTCACCCAAGTCATTGAATTGAACACCAGCGTCGCCGCCGATTTGTCCGGGTTGCTGCGGCCACTTGTGTCTAACAATGGCTATGTCGGGCCTTCGACATCAGCCAATGCGCTGATCGTCACTGACACGGCGAGCAATATCGAGCGTATTGCCCAGTTGGCCAGACAACTGGACGCCGGCGGGCAGTTCGGGCATTCGGTTATTGAGCTGCGCCATGGCCTGGCCAGCGACATTGCGGGCGTGATCGAGAAAACCCTCGACAAAAAGAACACCGGTGGCGGTCAAGTGATTGCTGACAGCAGTTCCAATCGTCTGGTGATTATCGGCACGGAGCCGGTGCGCATGCGCTTGAATACCCTGGCCCACTCGCTGGATAAGCCCGCCACAATCAAGCAAGAAAATGCACGCGTGATTCGTCTGCGTCACAGCGATGCGAAACAGCTGGCCGAGGTGTTGGCGGCTGTCGGGCAGGGCGTACATCAAAATGCTCCGCTGGGGGGCGCGACACCCGCTGTGACTCAACGCGAAGCAATGGTGGCGGCTGATATCAGCCAGAACGCACTGGTCATCATGGCCGACCCGGCACAGGTGCGTTCGCTGGAGGCCATCGTCAAACAGCTCGATCAGCCTCGCTCACAGGTCTTGATCCATGCCGCCATTGTTGAAATCTCTGGCGACATTACCAAAACCCTTGGCGTGCAATGGGGCGTGAACACCGGCGCTGGTCAAGGCGCGATCACCTTCCCGGGGACCAATATTCAAATCGGCCAACTCTCCGATAGCAACGCGCAGTTGCCTGAAGGGGCGGTCTTGCAGATCGGCAGCGATCGGTTTAATGCCTTGATTTCTGCACTGGCCAGCGATGCCAACAACAATGTGTTGTCCACCCCGAGCCTGCTTACCCTGGACAATCAGGAAGCCGAAATTCTGGTCGGGCAAAACGTACCCTTCAAGACCAGCAGCTACGTTCCGCCCAGCGAGGGTTCGCAAACCCCGGTCACCAACTTCACCCGTCAAGACATCGGCATCAGCCTCAAGATCAAGCCGCACATCAATGACGGTTCTTCATTGCGCCTGGAAGTCGAGCAAGAGAGTTCCGAGCTTGCCCCTTCGCTCGAAGGTTCCAGCGACCTGATCACCAACAAGCGGAAACTCAAGAGCACCATCCTGGCCGAGGACGGTGAAATCATCGTGATCGGCGGTCTGATTAAAGACAGCGTGCGCACCCAAGTCAGCGGCGTACCGCTCTTGCGCAGCATCCCGTATCTTGGGGCGCTGTTTCGCTGGAACAAAGACACCCTGACTAAAACCAATTTGATGGTCTTCCTGCGCCCGACCATCGTGCGCAGCAAGGAAGACATTCACGGCCTGAGCCAAAAGAGCTACGACGCGTTGCGCTCACTCAGCCAGCCTGTAGCCAAAGCCAACAACACGTTGCTGCTGCCCCGCGATCCGCAACAGCTGTTTGACGGCAACCTGTCGACGCCTGCTCAGCCATGAGCGAATCCACTCCACGTTTGCCGTTCAGTTTTGCGCGGCGTTTTGGCGTCGTACTGGAGGCGGCTAGCACCCCGGCCACACTGTTGATGCGCAGTGACACCCCGTTGAGCGTAGTGGCCGAAGTGCGGCGCAAGGTCGCCACAGCGCTGGTGCTCAAGCGGGTTTCGGACGCCGAGTTCAATACCGCGCTGGCCAGTACCTACAGCGCAGGTCAGAGCGCCGCCGAGCAAGTCGCGCTTGGCCTGGACAGTGAGCTGGACCTGATGAGCGTGGCCGAACAGGTGCCGCAAACTGCCGACTTGCTGGAGCAGGAAGGGGACGCCCCGATCATCCGTCTGATCAACGCGTTGCTGCGCGAAGCCATGCGTGAGAAAGCTTCCGACGTGCACCTCGAAACGTTTGAACATTACCTGTCGGTGCGCATGCGCATTGATGGTCAACTGCGCGAAGTGCTCAGGCCAAAGCGTGAACTGGCCAATTTACTGGTGTCGCGCATCAAGGTTATGGCCCGGCTGGACATCGCTGAAAAGCGCGTCCCGCAAGATGGCCGTATCAGTTTGCGCCTGGCCGGTCATGAAGTGGATGTACGCGTCTCGACCTTGCCTTCGTCCCACGGCGAACGGGTCGTGATGCGATTGCTCGACAAACAGGCGGGCCGACTGGACCTCCAATGCCTGGGCATGCCCGCCGATACGCTTGCCTGCTTTGAGCAGGTGCTGGCCCGTCCCCACGGGATTTTCCTGGTGACGGGGCCGACCGGCTCGGGCAAAACCACCAGCCTGTATGCCGCCCTGAGCCATCTCAATCACGCTTCGCGCAACATCCTGACCGTTGAAGACCCTGTGGAGTATCACGTGCCGGGCATTGGCCAGACGCCGGTCAACACCAAGGTCGACATGACCTTTGCTCGCGGCTTGCGGGCGATTTTGCGTCAGGACCCGGATGTGGTCATGGTCGGCGAAATCCGTGACCGGGAAACCGCCGACATTGCCGTACAGGCCTCACTGACCGGGCACCTCGTGTTATCGACCCTGCACACCAACAGCGCCATCGGGGCCGTTACCCGACTGGTCGACATGGGCGTCGATGCGTTTTTGCTGGCCTCATCGCTGGTCGGGGTGTTGGCCCAGCGTCTGCTGCGCACTTTGTGCCCCGCATGCAAGGTGCCGTACACCGCCGACCCGGCTGTGTGTACACGGCTGGGGCTTGATCCGCAGGCGGCCGTGACCCTGTATCGGGCTCATGGCTGTGACCATTGCCAACAAGGGTATCGGGGGCGTATCGGGATTTACGAGTTAGTGCGGGTGACCCCGGCGTTGGCGGGCCTGATTCATCAGGGCGCCAGCGAGGCGCAGTTAACGCGCGAAGCGCGCGGGGGCTCGCTGAGCTTGTTTCAGGATGGTCAACGGCGGGTACTCGAAGGCCTCACCAGCCTTGATGAACTGCTACGCGTCACCCAGGAAGACTGAGCATGCCTGCTTTCGACTATCACGCGCAGGATGCCAATGGCCGCACGTGCCGGGGCCAGCAGCACGCGGACAGTGCACGGCATGCGCGGCAGTGCTTGCGCGAACGTGGCTTGCGTCCGCTGCAGGTGAGCGAGGCCCGCGGCGGCCGGACGGCGGGGCGTTTCGGGCAGGCCGGGACGCGGCTGGGCGTGCCCGGTCTGGCCCTGTTGACCCGTCAATTGTCGACGCTGGTTCATGCCGGCCTGCCCCTTGAAGAGGCCTTGCTGGCCGTCGCTGCGCAAACCGACAAGCGCAAGGTCGGCAGCTTGCTGGCAGCGGTGCGCAGCCGTGTCCTGGAAGGCCATTCGCTGGCCACCGCGCTGTCGGGGTTCCCCCGTGCATTCCCCGAGCTGTTCTGCACCACCGTCGCGGCGGGTGAACGCAGCGGTCATTTGGGGCACGTGCTTGAACAATTGGCCGACTACACCGAAGCACGTCATGCCGCGCGCCAGAAGATCCAGCTGGCGCTGGTGTACCCGATGATCTTGTTGTTCGCGTCCCTGGCCATCGTCGGATTTTTGCTGGGGTATGTCGTTCCGGATGTCGTGAAAATTTTCGTCAACAGCGGCCAGGCCCTGCCCGTGCTCACCCAGGCCATGATTGCCCTGAGCACAGGCTTGCGCAGCTACGGCTGGCTATTACTGATCCTCGTGATCGTGGGGGCGGGTGCCGCACGCTGGGCCTTGCGCCAGCCCCGGCTGACCGTGCGCTGGCATAGGCTGCTGCTCAATGCGCCTGTGGTGGGCGGCGTACTGCGGGCAATGGAAGCGGCGCGCTTTGCCAGTACCTTGTCGATCTTGGGCAAAAGTGCCGTGCCGTTGGTGGATGCGCTTGAAATCTCGGCCACGGTTATCGCCAACCTGGCGATCCGCCAACGCCTGCACGAGGTCGCCCGTTCGGTGCGTGAAGGCGGGACCCTGGCCCGGGGTCTGGAACGCAGCGGGGATATCCCGCCCATGATGCTGCACCTGATCGCCAGCGGTGAACGTGCCGGTGAGCTGGACAACATGCTGGCCCGGGCCGCCGAACAACAGGAGAAAACCCTCGCCGCCCGCGTCGCCCTGGTGGTGAGCCTGTTCGAGCCCATCATGCTGGTGCTCATGGGCGGCGTCGTTTTATTGATCGTCATGGCCATCTTGCTGCCCATTCTTAGCCTCAATCAACTGGTGAACTGACTGATGAAAACCTCCTCCAAATCCACTCAACGCGGCTTCACCCTGATCGAAATCATGGTGGTCGTGGTCATCATCGGCGTGCTCGGCGCCATTGTGGTACCGCAATTCATGAGCCGCCCGGATCAAGCCAAAGTCACGGCGGCACGCACAGACATTCAGGCCATCTCCACGGCGCTGGAAATGTACCGCCTGGACACCTTCAACTACCCCTCCACCCAGCAAGGCCTCGAAGCGTTGAGCGCACGCCCGTCCGGAACACCGCTGGCCAAAAACTGGAACCCTCAGGGTTATCTGAAAAGTCTGCCACTCGACCCTTGGGGCACGCCCTATCAATATGCCAACCCCGGCACCCATTCGGCCGGTTACGACCTCTTCTCCTTGGGCGCTGATGGCGTCGCCGGCGGCGAAGGGTTTGCAGCCGACATTGGTAACTGGAGCGAGTGAGCCATGCGGCGCGCGGCGGCAGGCTTTACCTTGATCGAAATGATGGTGGTCATTGTGTTGATCGGCGTGATGGCATCGATGGTGCACATCAGTCAGGGCGACAACACCGCACGCCTGGCGCGCCAGGAGGCTGACGTGCTGTTGAATTTGATGCACGGCCTGCGTGAAAAAGCCGTCCTTGAAGGGCTTGAGTTCGGGCTGCGGCTGGAGCCGAAGGCTTACCAGTTGATGGCGTTCACGCAGGAACAATGGCAGCCATTGCAACCCGCCGTGCAACTGCCCCAAGGGGTGCAACTGGCCTTGACCCTCGAAGGCCAGCATCACCCCCTCAACGACAGCGCCCAGTTGCCCCACGTGGTATGGCTGAGCAGCGATGAAAATACCGCCTTTGATTTGCACTTCGACAGCCCGCCGGTCCGCTGGCGCAGCATCGTCAGCGACGGTCTGAATGACGCGCGCATTGACGACAACGGGTCGCTGCCATGAAGGCGGAAAAAGGCTTCACCTTGCTGGAGATCATGGTTGCGCTTGCCATCTTTGCCACCCTGTCGGCCGCGATTATGTCGGCCAGCAGCTATGTGCTGGGGCAGAGCGCTCGGGTCGAGTCGCGCTTGTTCGCCGCCTGGTTGGCCGACAACCACCTGAGCGACTTGCAACTGCACCCGCAGCCGCTGACAGAAGGTCAAACGGTCCTCACCCTGAATTTTGCACAACGTGACTGGCGCGTGCAGCAGCGCATCGCCCGCGAGCCCGGCACAGGGCTGTGGCGGGTTGAGCTGGAGGTCAGCCCGGTTGGCAGTTCACAGGTGATGCAGTCCGTCGTGCAGTGGTTGGCGGTGAAAGATGCGCCCTAAAACGCAGGCAGGTTTCACCTTGCTCGAACTGGTCATAGCCATGGCCATTTTTACCCTGCTGGGGATTGGCTGTTGGCGCCTGTTTGATGGTGTGGTGCGTGCCGAACGCACCAGCAATGCCCATGAACAGGCGTTGCGCAGCCTGCAACGGGCGGTGGCGTTGATCGAACGGGATGCGTTGCACGTGCACACGTCGGCCAGGCAGCCCGGCCTGACGCTGTACCCCGACCGGCTCAACCTGCGCCGTGGTAATTGGCGCAATCCGCTGGGCCAGCCGCGCAGCGAATTGCAAGACGTCAGCTACCGGCTTGAACAGGGTGTGCTGTGGCGTTACAGCCAGGGCGTGGACGTGCCCGGTGTGCAAAAACAGCAACTGTTGAGCGATGTGCGCACTGTGCGCTGGCGCCTGTTTGATACCCAAACCGGCTGGCGCAACGCGTGGCCTACCAGCAAGGCCTTTGCAAAAAAGACCCCGAAAGCCCTTGAACTTCAGTTGTCCGTGGGCCGCTTTGGGCAGGTACGCCGCGTGATGTTGCTGCCGGAGGGTGAATGAAACGCCACGCCCAGCAAGGCGTGGCCTTGATAACGGTGCTTCTGGTCATGAGCCTGGCCTTGCTGATTACGGCCGGGATGCTGCGCAGCCAGCGGTTGTCGTTACACAGCAATGCCCAACAGATCCATCAATTGCAGTTGCGCCAGCTGGGTTTCTCCGGCGAAGCCTGGGGCCGCGAGCGCTTGCGTACGTTGTTGCCCGATCCCGCGTCGCCGGTGGCGGTCGGGCAAGCCTGGGCTCAGGGCAAACCGGGCTTGAACGTTGAGGGGGGCCGGATCCAGGTTGAAATCGAAGACCTCAGCGGGCGCTTCAACGTCACCTCTTTGCTGACCAAGGGCCCGCCCGACGAGGCGAGCGCCCAACGCTGGCTGCGTCTGCAAAAACGGCTCAAGGTCCCGGTGATAGAGGCCACCGCTTTTCAGGGCCTGAGCCTGAATGACATCAGCCAGTTGCGTCAGGTGCCGGGTGTCGATGCCCAGTGGTTATTGCGCATGCAACCCTGGATCGCCCTGCTGGACAAAGGTGCGCGGCTCAACGTCAACACCGCTTCAGCCACGCAGCTGTCCTCCCTGACGGGGATCACCCCCGGTCTGGCCCGCCGTCTGGTGGCTGAGCGGCCTGCACACGGCTATGCCAGTGTTGAAGACTTCACCTTTACCCCGGCGCTCAGAGGGCTCGGCATTCAGGCCACAGGTCTGGGCATCGACAGTCACCGGTTTCGGATCACCACCCACGTGCGTCTGGGACAAAGCCGTTTACGTCTGGAAAGTGACGTAGCGCGCAACCTCACCACGGGCCAATGGCGTCTTTTGCAGCGACGCTTTCTCGCGCCCCTACACAGCGAACCCCACGAATGAACAGCTGGCTCTACCTTTCCGCCGAGGACTTTGCACGCAGCGACGCCACCGACTTGGCTCGCGCTTGTGTTCACTTCTGGCAGGACGACACAGCCGTGTGCCGTGGCCTGCTGGAAGAAGCCGCCGCCGCTTTCCAGCACAGCGCAGTGCAACTGATCGTACCGATGGAAATGTGCAGCTGGTTGCTGACCGAGCCCTGGCCGAATAAGCGGCGGCCCGGCCTTCAGGCGCTGGCGTTTGCCGTCGAGGAGCAGTTGGCTGACGACCTGGATGCGCTGCACATCGCCGTTGGCCCGATGGATGCGCAGCGCCGCTACCCCTTGTGGGTGACGCATAAACAGCGCTTCACCACGTTGCTCAATCAGTTGCAGGCGCTGGGTTTGCACATCGCCTGCGTGCGCGTGGATGCCGACATGCTGCCCCGTGTGCAGCGCGTTGTAATGGCCGCTGGCTCGTCGGCGGTGCGCTTGATCTCAGGCTGGCGCTCTCTGATCACGACTTTAAGGCTGTGAAAGCCGAGTTACCGGTGGACCTTATCGAACTGCCGGGCGACCCGCTCAACACGCTGCTGAGTGCGTCCGGCCGCGAGGCGATCAACCTGTTGCAAGGGCCATTTCGTCCTGCCGCCCACGCGCTGCCGTGGCGCGACATCTGTGTGTCGTTGGGGCTGACGTTCGCCCTTGCGCTGGGGTTTATTCATGGCCGCAGCAGCTACCTCGAAAGCCAGGCCGCCCGCCTGTACGCGCTGAGCGAAGAGCGCTTCAAAATGTTGTACCCGGGCGAAACCGGCACCCAGGAGTTGTCCACGCAGCTCAGAGGGTTACAGCAACGGGGCGCCGCGACAGCCGACGGCCATATGGCGCGTCTGGCCCATTTGACAGAACAGGTGATCGGCGCCAGCAGCGTCGACGTCCAGCGTCTTGAGTGGCGTGAGCATGGCGGCTGGGCCCTGACCATCACCGCCTCCAGCTTTGCCGAGCTTGAGCAGTTGCGTGAGCGGGGCGAGCAAAGCGCGCTGCCGATCACCGTGGGCAATGCCCGTCAGCAAGGCAACCGGGTGCAAGCCTTACTCACACTGGAGGACGTTTTATGAAGGCTCGTCTGCGTGATTGGGCGCGACAGTGGCAGCAACTCCCGCGCCGTGACCGGCAACTGTGTGTGGCACTGGCGGTATTCCTGTCGGGCGTGTTGGCTGTGTACGGGCTGTGGCAACCGTCGCAACAGCGCCTGCAAACGGCGCAGGCGCTCTATTACAAAAACCTCGCACTGGCCGGTGAAATACAGCGCGCACGGCCAGTCAAGCCGATGAAGGTACCCGATCAACCCCTGCCCACCCGCCTCAGTGAAAGCGCCGTGGCTGCCGGGTTGAACGTGCAACAATTTGAGATGGATACCGCGGTGCTGCGCATCACTGTCAGCGCAGAGGCGGATGTATTACTCACCTGGCTGGCGCGTATTGAGCATGAAGGCGCTGAATTCCAGAGCCTGCACCTGGAGAAACGCGACCGCCTCCTGGAAGCCCGGCTAGTGATCAAGCGGGTTTGATATTGCCCGGCAGGGCGGGCAAACGCGCCAGGTGCAGCGCCACCAGCAGTGCAACCACCAGCAGCCCGCCAATGAACAGGCCGATCCCGTTCCATCCCGCCATGTGCCAGAACACCCCGCCCAGTGTCCCGGCCACGCTCGATCCGGCGTAATAGCTGAACAGGTACAGCGACGACGCTTGCCCTTTGGCCTTGGTGGCGCGGCGGCCGATCCAGCTGCTGGCCACCGAATGCGCGCCGAAGAAGCCAAACGTGAACAGCAACATGCCGATCACGACAAACGCGATGGGCTCCAGCAAGGTCAGGGCGATCCCGGCCAGCATCAGCACAATCACGGCCCACAGCACTTTGCGACGTCCCAATTTGTCGGCCAGCGCGCCAATCTGGGCGGAGCTGTAAATACCTGACAAATACACGATGGACAGCAAGCCCACCACGGCCTGATTCATGTTGTAGGGCTCGGCCAACAAGCGATAACCGATGTAGTTGAACAGCGTCACAAAGCTGCCCATCAGCAGAAAGGCTTCGAGAAACAGCCACGGCAAACCGGCATCGCGAAAGTGCATGGTGAAACCGTCCAGCAGGCTGCGCGGGTTCATGGCCCGTGGCCGGAAATTGCGCGATTCGGGAAGGATTTTTACGAACACCAGCGCCGCTGCCATCGCCAGCCCGCCGATCACCAGCATTGCCGTGTGCCAGCTGACAAAATCGATCAGCACGCCGCTGATCAAACGCCCGCTCATGCCGCCGATGGCATTACCGCCAATGTACAAGCCCATGGCCAGCCCGATGTGCTGCGGGTGGATTTCTTCGCTCAGGTACGTCATCGCCACGGCCGCCAGCCCGCTCAGCGACAACCCCACCAATGCCCGCGTGATGAGCACGCCTTCCCACGTCGGCATCAGCGCACTCAATACGGTAAAGATCGACGCGGAAAACAGCGCAAACACCATCACCGGTTTGCGCCCGAAGGCGTCAGAAATTGGCCCGGTAATCAGCAGGCCGATCGCCAGCATCGCAGTCGCCACCGACAGGATCAGGCTGCTTTGCGCGGCGTTGATGCCGTATTCGTGGGACAGCACCGGCATCATCGGTTGCACGCAATACAACAGCGCAAACGTCGCGAACCCGCCCGAGAACAGCGCCAGTACCGTGCGCATAAACATCGGGGTGCCTTTTTCGATAAACACGTCATTGAGTTCAGCGACAACATCATCCAGCGCAGAAGGCCGGACTTCGTGGGCGAGAGGGGCGACAGCAGTTTTCACGGGGGACCTCAAAAAACGGGTAAAGCCGAGCGGCAATGGCAAAAGAATATAGGTGGCTAACGATTCTTTCCAATATATTATTCGACCTGTTTAATAGGTTTTACGACTTAATGGAGGGTGTATGGAACTGCGTCACTTGCGCTATTTCATCGCGGTTGCCGAAGAGCTGCACTTCGGTCGCGCTGCTCAGGTGCTGGGCATCTCGCAACCGCCGCTTAGCCAGCAGATTCAGGCGCTGGAGCAGGAACTCGGGGCTCGCCTGTTTGAACGCACCAACCGCCGCGTTGAACTCAGTGAAGCGGGGCGGCTGTTTCTGGAGGAGGCACGTTTGGTGTTGGCACAGGTCGACAAAGCGGCCGACGTTGCGCGGCGTGCGCAACTGGGAGAACTGGGCGAACTGAAGATCGGCTTCACCTCATCGGCGCCGTTCAGTTCCAGCATTCCGCAGGCGATTTTTGCCTTCCGGCAAGCGTTCCCGGCCGTGCACCTGAACCTTAAGGAAATGAGCAGCCGCGAAGTGGCCGAAGGGTTGGTGGACGAATCCATCGAAGTGGGCATGATGCGGCCGTTGGTCTTGCCCGATTCACTGCACGCCGTGGAGTTGTTTCGCGAACCGCTGGTGGCCGTGATCCGTGCCGATCACCCGTTGGCCGATGGCAGTGAAGAGGGGTTGCACCTGGCGGCGCTGGCCGAAGAGCCGTTTGTGTTCTTCCCGCGCAGCTATGGCAGCGGGTTGTATGCGCAACTCCTGAGCCTGGCGCGGCAGGCCGGGTTCAGCCCGCATTTTTCCCAGGAAGCTGGCGAGGCCATGACCATCATCGGGCTGGTGTCGGCAGGGTTGGGTGTTTCGGTGTTGCCTGCGTCGTTCCAGCACATGCGCATCAAAGGGGTAGTCTACCGGCCACTGCTGGACCCGGACGCCAACACCGCCGTGTGGCTGGTGCAGCGCAAGGGCAACCCGTCACCGATGGCCAAGGCGTTCGCAGACCTGCTGACCCGCAAAACCGTGGCCCCGGTATAAGTCACGCCAATAATTTATCCACAGCCGTTCGGGCTTGTTGAATCAGGTGCACCACCGCCAGCGCCACATCGCGGTTCAAGCCTTGCAGGTTGTCCGCCGAGGCGTACGCCGTCGCAAGCGCGCAGCGCAGTAATTCGTGGGTGTGTTCGAGGTGTTGTTCGTATTCGGGGGTGTGGTTCATGCGCAGTTCCTTAAGTGATAAGAGCTGACGCTATTTGCTTGCACACAAAGAGGGTGGCAGCTGTATGCGGGTGTGCAAGACCGGAGGAACGCAAACCGGCAGGCCAAAGACCTCCCACATACAGCCGCCATAAATCGGGCTTCTGAAAGTGACATTTGCGTATTTCGAACTTGCACGTCCGGTCACCCATGGGGGATGACGAACCGGAGGCTATCGATCGAAAGAGACAGACGCAAGGCCCGTGGATTCTCTAGGAAACGTCCTGCAAAGGAAAGCGACAACCCCTCCGACCCCGCCCGCAGCCGAGGCACGAAGCGGCGATCGATTGCGCATCGATCGCACACCTGCGTACCACTTCGACGGCTACGCGCTAAAAAGCCAGGCTCAGTTCACCTTCGCCAGATCACCTTTCAACGCAACACCTGCAATCACGGCGCCCGCATGGCACTCGTAGGTTTTCGGGTCTTTGCGCTCGTTACGTTTGTAGAAGCTGGCGATGTTGGTTACAGCGTTGGCGCCGACTTTTTTCGCGGCTTCATGCAGCGTGATCAGCGCCGATTGCAGGGCCCACGAACAGGCCTGTTCGTCGCTCTTGTTGAAGGCGTTGGTCTTTTTGTTGGTCACCGCGCCGGGGCTGACCACGGTCACGTTGCCGCGCGGGGTATTGCCGGCCAGGTAGAACTTGACGCTGCCGTCGATCTTGCCAGTGCTGATGGCTTCGGTCACGACCTGGTCGAAGGGCAGGTACAGCGCGGTGTCGCGGGCCTGGCTGACGGCAGGCAGGGTGCACAGCAGCAGGGTGGTGGCGGCTGCCAGAGTTTTGAATTGCATTGAAGTCTCCATGACGTCGTGATGAGTGCGTTACTGCGGTGTGGCCAAAGCCGATTCCGACAGCTTTCGGGCTGTCTGCTCGTTTTGGTGGTCTTTGAGTTCACGCAGGATGCCCTTGTCCAGCAGGCGCACCCAGCGGATGTAATTCTTGTGAATCTTGCCGTCCTTGTAGTCCAGGCCGCTGCTGTCACGGTACTGGATGCGGTAATGGTTGGCGCTGTAGGGAATGTCGATTTCAGCGTGGTACTGGCCGCGCACCGTGATTTGCGCCTGCACCCCTTGCGGGGTGATTTTTTGCACCGTCCATTGGCGCGCCACCAACGTTTTGACGATGGCCTGTTGCACCTGTGCCCGGTCGGCCTGGATGGACACGGGCAGGGTGCGGTCCGGGGTGAGCAGGCGTTTGCTGCTGCAGGCCACGGTGCTCAAGAGGGCGAGGGCGATCAGTGTTGCGCGTAACAGATAAGTCATTCCATTGGCTCCAGCGGGTTCACGCCCAGCGACGGAAAATCAACGATGTGTTGACCCCGCCGAACGCAAAGTTGTTGTTCATCACGTAATCGTTGCGCATCGAACGGAACTCGCCGCGCAGGTAATCCAGCTCGCCACAACGCGGGTCGATGTGGTCCAGATTGAGGGTCGGGACGTAGCGGTCGCGGTTCATCATTTCGATGCTGAACCACGATTCCAGCGCGCCACAGGCGCCCAGGGTGTGGCCCAGAAAACTCTTCTGCGAACTGATGGGCATGCGCGCCCCGAACAGTTCATGGGTGGCCAGGGTTTCGGCAATGTCGCCCTGTTCGGTGGCGGTGCCATGGCCGTTGACGTAGCCGATAGCTGCGGCGTCCAGGCCTGCGTCTTCGAGCGCCAGTTCCATCGCCCGGCGCATGGTGCTGACTTCCGGGCGCGTGGTGTGCTGGCCGTCGGCGTTGCTGCCAAAGCCGACGATTTCAGCGTGGATGTGCGCACCACGCGCCAGCGCGTGTTCCAGTTCTTCGAGCACCAGCATGCCGCCGCCTTCCCCGATCACCAGCCCGTCGCGGCCATTGTCGTAGGGCCGCGGGCTGGTCTGCGGGGCGTCGTTTTTCAGGCTCGTGGCGTACAGCGCGTCGAACACCATAGCTTCGGTCGGGCACAGCTCTTCGGCGCCGCCGGCGAGCATCAGCGGCAAACGTGCGAACTTGATCGCCTCGTAGGCGTAGCCGATGCCCTGACTGCCGCTGGTGCAGGCGCTGGAGGTCGGGATCAGGCGCCCGGTGAGGCCAAAAAAGATGCTGATATTGGCCGCCGTGGTGTGCGGCATCATGCGCACGTAGCTGTTGGCGTTCAGGCCCTCGGCCACGGAGTTGAGCAGCATGTTGCCGAACGCCTTGATCTCGTCAGTGCTGCCGGTGGACGACCCGCATGCCACGCCCATGCGCCCGTCGCGAATGATGGGGTTGCCCAGTAACCCTGCGTCCTGCAACGCCTGTTCGGCCGCGCCCACGGCCAGCCGCGACACCCGGCCCATGCTGCGCAGCTGTTTGCGGGTCCAGTGTTTAGGCACCGCAAAGTCATCAATGGGGCCGGCCAGGCGGGTGTTAAGTTCGGTGAACCGGTCCCACTCGTCCATGCGCCGGATGCCGCTGCGCCCGGCCACGAAGTTGGCCTCGATGCTGGCCCAGTCGCTGCCCAGCGAGGTGATTCCGGACATGCCAGTGACTACAACGCGCTTCATCAGCACAAGCCTCCGTTGACGGCCAGCACTTGGCGGGTGATGTAGCCCGCTTCGGCGGACATCAGAAAATTGACCGCCCCCGCGACTTCTTCCGGGGTGCCCATGCGTTGTGCGGGGATCATTTTCATCAATTCTTCTACGGGGACGTTTTCGTCGAGCATGGCGGTGTCGATCAACCCCGGCGCGACGCAGTTGACGGTGATCTTGCGTTTGCCCAGTTCAATGGCGAGGGCCTTGGCGGCACCGATCAGCCCGGCCTTGGAGGCGCTGTAATTGACCTGCCCGCGGTTGCCGATCAGGCCCGACACGGAGGTGATGCACACAATGCGTCCTGCTTTGCGGCGGCGGATCATGGGCATCATCACCGGGTGCAACACGTTGTAAAAACCGTCGAGGTTGGTGCACATCACCACGTCCCAGTCGTCCTCGCTGAGGGCAGGAAACGCGCCGTCACGGGTCAACCCGGCGTTGAGCACCACGCCGTAATAGGCGCCGTGGATCTCGACGTCGGTTTCGAGCGCGGCCTTGCAGGCCGCACGGTCCGCTACATCAAATTGCAACACGCGGGCAGTGCGGCCCAAGGCTTGAACCTCTGCCATCACGGCATCAGCTTGCTGGCGGCCACTGCGGCAATGCAGCACCAGGTCGAAACCGGCGTGTGCCAGACGCAAGGCGATGGCGCGGCCGATGCCACGGCTGGAGCCAGTGACCAGAATGGACTCAGACATGACGGGTCTCCGAGGTGGATTGAGCAAGGTAATGGTCAGCCTGAGGCGGCCGGAACACGTTCAGGCGGGCGGTGGCATGGATGCCGGGGCCGGTGAGGTGGCACTCGAACACGCCCATGCCGTTGTCGTCTTCCAGCGAGCGCAGCGCGTGGATATGCAGCTCGGCGCCCAGCGGGAAGTGCTCAACATTGCATTCAAATTTGCGTGTACCGAGCAAAAAGCCCAGCACGACCGGGTCGCCCAGCAGGCGTGCACGGCAACCGGCGTAGGCAGCCACGCTTTGCGCCATCAGTTCGACGCCGACCCAGGCGGGCAGGCTGCCGTCTTCACGGTTGAACAAGCCGCCCGCGCGCACGGTGAGGCGGGTGCGGATCTGTTCTTCATCAAATGCCAGCACCTGATCAATGAGGATCATGTCACCGGCGTGGGGCAGTAAGTCGGCGAGCGGCCAATCGATCATGGGGCGTCTCCGATAATCAGGCTGACGTTGTTGCCGCCGAAGGCAAACGAATTGCTCATCAGGCAGCGCTTAGTGGCACACGTCAGGGTCTGGCCGGGCGTCACCCAGCTCAGGGCTGGCAGTGCCGGGTCGGGTTGGGCGTCCCACACGTGCGGCGCCAACGCATTGTGGCGGCTCAGGCTCAGCCAGCAGAACGCGGCTTCCAGGGCACCGGCGGCACCGAGGGTATGGCCGGTCATGGGTTTGGTCGATGAGCAGGGCACGCCGTCAGGGAACACCTGCGTTACGGCATGGCTTTCCATCGCGTCATTGTGTTGAGTCGCGGTGCCGTGCAGGTTGAGGTAACCGATGTGTTGCGGCTGCAACTGCGCCCGGTTCAAGGCTGTGCGCATGGCCTGCACGGCGCCGCGCCCGGTGGGTTCGGGCGCGGAAATATGGTGCGCGTCAGAACTGGCGCCCGCGCCCAGCAGGGCGATGGCGTGGGTCTTCGCGGGTTGCTTGCTCATCACAAACAGCACAGCAGCTTCACCGATATTGATGCCGCGCCGGTTGATCGAAAACGGGTTGCAACGTTCTTGCGCCACCGCTTCCAGCGCACTGAAGCCATTGAGGGTCAGCGCGCACAAGCTGTCGACGCCGCCGCACAGCACCACGTCGCACAGGTTCATGTCCAGCAGCCGCTGCGCGCTCATCAGGGCGCGGGCGCTGGAGGTGCAGGCGGTGGAAATCACGTAGGCGGGGCCGCTGACGTTCAGCCACTCGGCCAAAAAGGTCGCCGGGGCGCTGAGCTCTTGCTGCTGGTAATCGTAATCGCCGGGGAAGTGCTGCGTTTGCAGGTAGTGGGCGATGCCGCGGCTGGCTTCATCGATGCCCGACGTGCTGGTGCCCAGCACAATGGCCACGCGGTCAGGGCCGTAGGTGCGGATCGCTTGCCGGATGTCATCTTCAATCTGCAACGCGGCTTCGAGCAACAACTGGTTGTTGCGGCTGCTTTGCGGGTTGAGACCGCTCGGGATCGGCGCCAGCGCCCCGTGCACCGCGCCCACGGTCAGCGAGCGCCCCGGCACCCAGCCGCTTTCGCGTTGCATGCCACTGCACTCCCCGGCAAACAGGTTGCGTGCCACCTCGTCCTGACCACGACCCAGCGCGCAAATAACGCCCAATGCATTCAGGTAGGCGGTCATCGGGCGGCCTCGTCATCCAGTGGACTGATGTCGTAATACACACCGTCCCGGGTATCGATACGCAACACCTGCGGCTGCTCGTATTGAATCTGCCAGCGGTGGGTCAGCACGCGCACATTGGACATGGCTTTGGCCTGTGGATAATTACGTTTCAATTCGTGGGCGGGGGTCAGCGCAAACAACAGCGCGGCGAACAGCTCCCTGGCTTCAGGGTTGGGCGCCAGCAAGCCGTCGGCGTGCCAGCGGTTGTCCTTGAGCAACTGACGTGCCAGCGGAATCCCCAGCGGGTCCATCAATGACCAGCGCAGCCCGGCGTCTTCCTGCTGGATCACCAGCAGCCAGTCTTGACGCTGATCGGCCTGCTGGCGCTGCACATGCAACTGCATCGGCAGCGTCAGGGTCGGAGTTTGACGGGGAAGCGGCAGGGTGCTGCACCCGCTGAGCAACAGCAGCAGGCACATCCAGAGTGACAGCAACAGCCTGTTGCGACCTGAGGCCGCCACGGCAACGCAGGCATCCATCATGCCGGTGCGCCTTGCAAGGGCTTGCGCGCCACGACGTTGACCAAGGTTTCTTCGCGCTGGCCCACCGGTTTTGGGCGCCGCAGGCCCAAGCGCTCCAGCAGCCCGAAATCTTTTGAACGGCTCCACCACAGGTACGGGTACGACACGTTGCGCGCGTCAAATTCAAACCCTTGGTCGCGGATCATTTCGAGGTATTGCGCGGCACTTTTTTGCACGTGCATCGGGTGGCGGAACAGCCAGCGGATCACCCAGGTGTCGATGTAGGCTTCGGTGGACTCGGCAAACAGCAAATAACCGCCCGGCTTGAGCACCCGGTAAAACTCGGCCAGTGCGCGGTCCTGCTGCACCAAGTGGTGAAACGTCTGGTGACAGAACAGCAGGTCGACGCTGGCATCGGGCATGTCGAGTTCGGCGCAGTCACTGCCGATCAGTTCGATGTCGAGCCCCTGTCTTTTGGCTTCTTCGCGGCTCATTTCAAGGCTCAGCGGGTCGGCATCCAGACCGATCAAACGCTGGGGTGCGAAGGTTTTTTGCAGGTACTGGAACGACTTGCCCTGACCACAACCGGCGTCAAGCAACACCGGCGCAGATGGCAGCTTGTTACTGAAGAGGCTGCACAAGTCGTTGATGGCCACGCGCAACACGTGGTGCTGCCACGTGTGACTGCGCAAAAACCAAAAGCCGAAACGGGTTTCTTCAACGTAGGTGTCGCTCAGAGGTTTCATGCGGGCTCCGTGGCGCAGATATCTGACAGCATGCGCAACCGGCGCTTGGGTTCGCTGACAAAGGGGTTGCGTTCATCCCAGGCGTAGCCGGCCAGTATCGCGCTGATCATGCGGCGAATCTGGGGCGAGCTGCCGGGGTGGAAAATCACGTCCTGAAAGGTGCCGGCGTACCAGCCTTCGACATAGCAGCGGAAGGTGTCGACGCCGCGCTTGAGCGGGTCGGCAAACTCGGTTTGCCAGTCCACGGCTTCGCCTTGCAACTGGCGGTGCAACACGGCTGCGGCCATGCTCGCCGAGCGCATGGCGATGGTCACGCCCGAGGAGAACACCGGGTCGAGGAACTCGGCGGCGTTGCCCAGCAGCGCAAAACCCGGGCCGTGCAGGGTTTTGACGTTGGCCGAGTACCCGCCGATGGTGCGCGCCGGGGTGTCCCACACGGCGTTGGCCAGCACCCGTTGCAGGCTCGGGGTTTCGTCAATGAAGCTGCGCAGGCGCTCGTCGAGCTGCTCGCTGCGGCCTTCGAAAAGCTCCGCCGCCGCGACCACGCCCACCGAGCAGCGGCCATTGCTGAACGGGATGCTCCAGAACCAGATGTCGCGTCGGGTGGGGTGGGTGGTGACGAGAATTTTGTTGCGATCAAAACCTTCGCAATCGATACGGTCTTCGACGTGGGTGAACACCGCCTGACGCACCGGGAAATTGGACGGCGCTTCAAGGTCGAGCAGGCGCGGCAGCACCCGGCCATAGCCGCTGGCGTCGAGGATGAAATCGGTTTCGACCTGATAGCGGCTGCCATCCTCGCGCTCGATCTCCAGCACGGGTTTGACCGGTTCAATGTCGGTGGCAATCACGGTGTGGCCGTAGCGGATCTCAACCCCTTGCAACGCGGCCTGATCGGCCAGCAGTTTGTCGAAATCGGCACGCTGCACCTGAAGCGTCGTGGGTTTGCCGTTGCTGAACGTGTCGCCAAAATCGAAGGCGCTGTACTGATCGCCCCAAGCGAACGCTGCGCCGTTTTTCACCTGGAAACCAGCGGCTTGCACGGCGTCCAGCATGCCCGCTTCTTCGATGAAATCGATGCAATGCGACAACAGGCTTTCGCCGATGGAGAAGCGCGGAAAGTGCTGGCGCTCGACGATCAACACGTCGTGGCCTTTGCGCGTGAGCAAAGCCGAGGCGATCGCGCCGGACGGCCCGGCACCAATGACCACAACCTGACGACGTTCCATTTCTACTACTGACACAAGGGCTCCTTGCCGGGGGTTACGGCAGACTTCAACGGGGTTTTATTCATACCCGCCAACGCCGGTAACAGCGTGGCGATCAGGCCCATCAGCATCAGCGCGAAATACAGCGCGGGGCTAATGAGCTGTTGTTGCAACAGCAGGTTGAGAAACACGATTTCGCTCAACCCGCGAATGTTCAGTAACAGGCTTTCACGCCAGCGGCTGGCACCGGCAAACGAGGGCGTGGCCCAACTCAGGCCCAGCCAGTTGCCCAGTACTTTGCTCACCACGGGCAACAGCAACAGGGCGCTCATTTGCAGCGGGCTGATGTCGCTCAGGGCACTGTGGACGTTGATCTGCACAATGCCGAACGTAAGAATCAGCGGGATCGCCAGCCAGGTTTGTAAACGTTCACGCCAGACAGCGTTTAACGGCATCACCAGCGGCACCTTGAGCGCAGCCATGCACAATAGATAGCCAACCCCGAAAATCAGCGCATTGAGGCGGTAATGCTCGGCCACCACCAACCCGGCAAAAAAAACCAGGCTGTAATACAACGGCTGACGAATCCGCAGGGCGCGCCCTAGCAGCGGCAGCAAGGCCCCGGCGAGCGGCAGCAGCAAACTGCCGAGGTCCAGACTGCCTTGCGCCAGCCCGAACAGGGTCCAGCACGTGAGGTCGATCAAGATTGCGCTTTGCACCAATCGCCGGGTGGCGGCGGGCGGATAACCGATGTGGCGCAGGTACAGGTACAGCACCGGGATGGCAGTAATGGCAAACACCAGACCCACGGCCAGCGAACTCAACCAGGGTTGTTCAGGCAACAGCCACACGGCGCAGGCCAGCCCGCAGGCGAAGGGCACGAGAAAGCTGGGCAGGGCGATCTTCACGCTTTGGCGGTCGAGGCGCAGGTCGATCACGTCGCTCAAAATGTGCCCCAGCAATAAGGCGAAACTCAGGCTGTACAGGCCCTTGAGCCAGGTCGGGGCGACCAGTTGCGCCCCGCTGAGGTGCCAGTGCGGCCCGATCCACAGCAGCATCAATAACGGCAAGCCGATGGATGCCAGCAGCAACTGGCTGACAATCGGGATCACACCAAACTGGCGACCCACGCGGGTTGCCAGCGCAAACAACGCCAACGCCAGCAGCCAAAACACCAGCGTCATCACGCGTTGTGCTCCTGACGTCCGGCCCACGGCGCGAGGATGAAACTGAACGCCAGCCCCAGGCTCACGGACAGGCCAAAGTTACTCACGGCAGGCGTGCTGGACACGGCCAGCAAGCCAAACGAGAGCCACGTGGTCAGCGCCGCCAGTAACGTGCCGAGCAGGCTGACGGCCGCTCCGCCGATTTGCTCGCGCATCAGAATCGCGTAATCGACGCTGATTGCTGTCACCAGCAACAGGCCGAAAAGGCTGAACAGGGTCAGGGGTTGGCCCAGCCAACCGAGGCTGGCGAGGCTGCACAGCGCGGCCAATAGGGGCAAGGCGACAATGCGCACAGCGCCGCCAAACCCGAAGGGTGCGATCAGTAACAACACGATCAAGGCGCAAGACAACAGCTTGAGTTCGGCGGCGCTGAGTTGCGTGGCGGCGAACACCTTGTTCAAGTCCCCGAGGCGGTCCACCAGTTCGACGCCGGGCAAATCCTGGGCTTGTACCCGCAGCAGGCTGGCATTGTTCAACCCTTGCAGGCTGACCATCGCGGCCACGCCATCAGCGTGATGCCCCAGCCACAACAAGCGCCACGGCTCGGCCAGCGGGCCGTTCAGTGCATCGTCGATACGTTGCTCGGGCAAGGCTTGCAGCTGGGCCAGTTCGTTTTGCAGTGCAGCCAGCGGCACGCCCAGTTCCAGCAACGGCTGCCAGTGTTGGGGCAACGCACTGAGCGCAGCCTTTACCTGCTGTTGCTCGCGGGGCTGGCTGACCAGTTGGTTTAATGCCAGATACCCCTGCAACTTGCCCATGCTGATCAATTGGTCGAGCCGTTCGCTGAGCGCGGTCTGGCGCTCAAGCAGTTGTTGCTCCGTGTCGGCGCGCACCAGAAAGAACTGGCTGGTGGGCTGATACCCGGTGATGCGAGCGATGGCTTGGGCTTGGGCCATTAACGACGGCGGCGCGCCGACCCATTGGCGGATGTCGTTTTTGCTGTTCAGTTGCCACAGACCGGCCGCGCAAAACATCAGCAACACGGCCAGCAGGGCCGGGGTCGGGATCTTTTTCAGCAAGGCTTCACGGGCGTTGAGCAGGGTCTGGGCGACGTTGAGGGGCCACTGCGCAGGTCGCAGTTCCACGCCTTTGAGCAGAGCAGGCAACAGGCAAACAGCGCTCAGGTAAGCACCGATCAGCCCGGCGGCAGAAAAAATGGCGATCTGGGTCAGTGCCGGAAACGGGGTAAAGGCCAGCGCCAGATAACCGATGCAACTGGTGGCCAGGCTCAGGCTCAGGCCGGGTAACGTCAGGCGCAGGGCAGGCCAACTGCGCCAGGGTTTCAGGCTCCAGCTTTTGGACAGGTAATGCAGCGGGTAATCCACCGCCACGCCGATCAGGCTTGAGCCCAACACCAGCGTCATCACGTGCATGCTGCCGAAAAAGGCCACGCAGGCCACGGCACCGAACAGCATGCCCACCATCACCGGCACGAACGCCAGCAACACGCGCCAGCGGCGGAAGACCAGCAGTAACAGCAGCAGGATGCCGGCGGTGGCGCCGCCGCCGACCCAGGTGATCTCACGGGTGGCTTGTTGCTGACCGCTAGCGGCGTACAGCAAACCGCTGGCCGCCAGCAGCTCGACCTGTTGTGTGGCGGCCTGCTCGCGGCTGTGCTCCAGCAAGGCGGCGACTTGCAAGGGCAGCGTCATGTCAAACGCGTTGCCTTGGGTTCGGGCGCGCACCAGCACCCAGCTTTTGCCGTCCGCATCAGCAATCAGCGCGCCGCTGCCGATGTCCAGCTGCACCGCGCCGCGCTGCGGCTGGCTGTTTTGAATACGCCCGGTCAGGCCCAGCCAATCGTCCTGGCTGGGCACCAGGCTGAACCCGGTGAAGGGGTCGAACAAGGCTTGAACCCGTTGCTGAATGAACGCGTCCGGGTGCTCGATCAACTGTTCGCGGTCGGCGGCCGAGAGCATCGCCAGCCGCCCGCGCAGCAGTTGTTCGCGCAGCGCCGGGAGATCGGCTTGCAGGTTCCATTGCACCGTTTCAAACAGCCCGCTGGCCTGCCATTGCTCACCCAACTGCTGGGCCATGCTAATGGCCTGCTGACGGTCCGCGCTGCCCACCAGCACCAGCATTTCGCTGTTCAGCGGCTCTTGCATGCGCTGTTCGGCGCGCAATTGCAGCGCGTCCGGGGCGTCACCGGGCACCAGTGCCATGAGGTTGGTCGACAAAGGCGCGCCATGGCGCCACTGCCAGCCCGCCACAGCAAGCACGGCCAGCAACAGAATCAAAAAGCCCCGTGGCAACCAGCGTTCACTGCGCAAAGTCGTGCTGCTCCGCTTCACTCAACGGTTGATCGCTGACACTGTTGAGCATTTTCAACAGCGTGCTGTCGCCTTGGGTTTCATGCAGCTCGATGCGCTGGACCAGTTTGCCGCCTTGGATGTCGATGTGGTTGAACACCTGTTTGAGCAGCAGTGAACGCGGGGTCAGGGTCAGGCTCCAGTGATCGGCTTGGCCGTGCAGTTGCAGGTCGAAATCCCGTTGCAGGCCGCTGCTGTCGCCTTGCAACACAGCGAGGAACAATCGGTTCTGTTCCGCCCCCGCGCTTTTGCCGGGGAGCATTTGCCACTGCGTGCCCTCACGCCGCGCAATGCCGAGGGCTGTGATGCGGTAATCCTGTTGCAAAGGCGATTTGAGTTGCCACAGCAGGCCGTGGTCCTTGGCCAGCACAAAGGTGCCGGTGCTGGTGAGGGGCTTGGGCAGGGCGCGCAGGTGCTTTTCCTGAATGAAGTCGCCGTGGATCACGGGGTGCCTGGCCAGTTGCTCGCTCAGCTGTTGCAGGTCGAAGGCGTGGGCCAGAGGGGTGAAGGCCAGCAATGCAGTGAACAGCATGCAGAGACGGGAACGGCCCTTGCCCTGCGTGTGAGGGGTGATGGTGTTTAACTGCATCGTCATGGCAACACGCTCTCTACCGCATCGATAAAGCATTTTGGCGACACCAGTTGCATCTCGCGGCTGGCAATCTCGACGGCCACTTGCACAGTGCAGGCACGGGTCAAACGCTCCCCCGTGGCCAGGTCCGTGATCAGGTAGCTGATCTTCAAGCGGTTCTCCCACTCCACCAGGTTGGCACGCACGTTGATGCGCTGGCCAAACGTGGCGCCGCGCACGTAACGCAGTTGCAGGTCGATGACCGGCCACGCATAGCCCGCCTCCTGCATCCGGGTGTAGTTGTGGCCGATGTGGTCGAGCAGTGCACAGCGCGCCACTTCGAGGTATTTGACGTAATGCCCGTGCCACACCACGTGCATGGTGTCGATGTCGAAAAACGGCACCAACACTTCGGTATCAACGTGCAACACGCCTTTGCTACGCATGCAGCCTCCAGTGTTGTGCAGCGATGCGGCTCAGGCACAGGCGAAGTTCGCGTTCAAGGGCGCGGTCTTCGACCACGGGCGGGAAATCTGTGGCCAGTTCGGCGTGCATCGCTGCCAGGGCGGGTGGCAGCGGGCGAGCGTCTTCGGCGCGGCTGCGCAGCCAGACGCCCTGATTGGCCGCCAGCAAGGTGGCGGCGGCGACCTGTTCGGTCAGCTCCAGTACGCGGATCGCGTCACGGGCGGCGATGGTGCCCATGCTCACTTTGTCCTGGTTATGGCATTCGGTAGAGCGCGAGAACACGCTGGCGGGCATGGTGTTTTTCAACGCTTCGGCGGTCCAGGCGCTGGTGCCGATTTGCACGGCTTTGAACCCGTGGTTGAGCATGGCGCGTTCGGTGCTGGCCCCCGACAGGTTGCTCGGCAAGCCATGGTTGTAACGCACGTCCACCAGCAGCGCGAGCTGGCGGTCCAGTAAATCGGCAACGTTGGCGACCAGGGTCTTGAGGCTGTCCATGGCGAAGGCAATGTGCCCGCCGTAGAAATGCCCGCCGTGCAGCACGCGCTCTTCTTCAGCGTCGATGATCGGGTTGTCGTTGGCGCTGTTGAGTTCGATCTCGATAAACCCGCGCAGCCAGTTCAGGCTGTCGGCCAGCACGCCAAGTACATGGGGGGCGCAACGCAGCGAGTAACGGTCTTGCAGGCGATGCAGCGGCGCGGTCGGGGCGTCGATGGCCAAATCCTGACGAATCCACGCCGCCACTTGCATCTGCCCGGGGTGCGGCTTGGCGGCAAACAGGCGCTCGTCGAAGTGTTCCGGGTTGCCTTGCAGCGCTACCACGTTGAGCGCAGTGATGCGCGTGGCGAGTTTGAGCAGGTAATCGGCGCGGGCGTAGGCCAGGCACGCCAGCCCGGTCATGACGGCGGTGCCGTTCATCAGCGCCAGCGCTTCTTTGGGCCGCAGCACCAGCGGCGTCCAGCCCAGCTCGCGGTGCACGTCGGCCGAAAAGCGCTGCTCACCTTTGAACAGCACTTCGCGCTCGCCGGATAAGGTCGCCGCCACGTAGGACAACGGCGTCAGGTCGCCACTGGCGCCTACCGAGCCTTCTTCGGGGATCAGCGGCAGGATGTCGTGGGCGATAAAGGCCTGCAGCCGTTCCAGCAGCTCGATGCGTACCCCGGATACCCCGTGGCACAGCGACTGCAAACGCGCCGCCAGCACGGCACGGGTCGCCTGGGCATCGAGCAGTTTGCCCAATCCGCAGCCATGGAAGGTGTACAGGTGGCGCGGCAACGCTTCGACGTGCTCCAGTGGCACCGCCACCACGCACGAATCGCCGTAGCCGGTGGTCACGCCATAAATCACGCCTTCCTTGTCCAGCAGCGAGTCGAGAAAACGTGCGCCCTTGGCGATGCGCTCGCGGTATGGGGCGTCATCTTGCAGTCGGGTCGGCGCCTGACGATTGGCCAGCGCCAGCACGTCTTCAATACGCAAAGGGGTTTGGCCGAAGGTTACTGGCTCATGCGGATGCGTCGTCATCGGTCTTCCAGAATGGGTAAAAGTTAAACCATTGGTGCGGCGCTTCGAGGCAGTAATGCCCCAGGCGCTCGGCGTAGCGGGCGGTCCAGTCTGCAATCACCTGCTCGCGGTCGCTGCGCCGCCAGTGCACGGCGTCGGCGAACGGTTCGAGGATCACGCGATAGCGGCCGGCCTGTTTCAGGCAGAACATCAGGTTGACCGGGCATTTCAACAGCCCCGCCAACAGCCACGGGCCTTGCGGAAAGGCGGCCGGATGGCCGAGGAAATTGACCTGCACGTTGCGCCCGCCATGCAGGGGCACGCGGTCGCCGGCAATGGCCAACCACTCGCCGTTTTCCAGGCGCTGGTTGAGTTGCAGCATCACCGCGGGGTTGAGTTCGCTGACCTGAATCAGCCGCAGGTGGCTGGCGCCGGCTTCGCCCAGCAGGCGGTTGAACTGCTCGGCATGCTTGGTGTGAACCAGCACATTCATGGTCACTTGCTCGCCCAGCTCTGCGAGGGCACGGCACACCTCAAGGTTGCCCAGGTGCGCGCCCACCAGCATTTGCCCGCGTTCGCCGCGGAGTTGGTCGCGCAGCCGCGCAGGGTCGACGATTTCGATGTCGTGGATGCTCAGCTTGCCGTTCCAGACATCGAGCTTGTCGAGCAAGGCGTCAGCAAAGCTCATGAATTGACCGAACACGCGGCGGCGTGTGGGGCGCAGCGATGCTTGCCCGCTCCAGTCGGCCAGACGCTGCTGGTATTGCCAGATGCTGCGCCGCGCGCGGCCGCCAAACAAAAAGAAGTACAGCACGATGGCGTACAACACCGGCGCGAGGACGCGACGGCCCAGCAGTTTGACGCCGAACGCGGTGAGCTTCATCAGCCGGAAACTGCCGCGCTCCTTGTGGTCAGCCCAATGCTGTTGTGGGTCGCTCATGCTGTGCAGCGTCTCCACAGAATGCTTGGTAACCGCAGCAACATGCCGAAAAACAGCCGGGTGTGCATGCTGGAAATCAGTGCGTTGTCGTGGAACAGACGAAAGTGCGAAAGCCCGTCCTGCGGGTAGTGCACACGGGTCGGCAGCCAGCGCATCGGCTGGTTACGCCAGGCCAGACGCACGAGAATTTCGGGGTCGAAGTCCATGCGTTTGCCCAGCTTGACCGCATTGATCAGCGCCAGGGTCGGGGTCAGCGGGTACACCCTGAAGCCGCACATCGAATCGGGGATCTGCAACGACAGGCTGTTGATCCATACCCAGACGTGGGTCAGGTAGCGCGCATACAAACGGCCTTTGGGCACGCTGGCGTCGTACTGTGGATAACCGCAAATCAGCGCGTCAGGGTTGTGCTGCGAGACGTGCAGAAACGTGGCCACATCCCGCAGGTCATGCTGGCCGTCGGCGTCCACTTGCAAGGCGTGGGTGAACCCCAGCCGCGCCGCTTCGCGCAGCCCGGCCATTACCGCACCGCCCTTGCCCTGATTGACCGCCAGGCGGATCAGGAAGACCTGTTCGCGCACCGCCAGTTGTTCAAGCACGGCGCAACAGGCCGGGCTGCTGGCGTCGTCTACCAATACGCACGGCAGACCGGCTGCGAGCAGCGCGTCGACCACCGCAGGTACGGCGGTTTCGTGGTTGTAGACCGGGATCACGGCACAGGGGTTATGCATGGGCGATGCCTTGTTAGCGGGCACGGTGTACCCAGTGAAGCCTGAAGACTTATCCACAGGCTGGTGCCAAGAGGATGCGGCCGCTGGAACACGCTGCCGTTTCGTTGCGGTAAGCGAAGTGCAGCTTCTGGCGTTCGTGGTCGAAGCGCAGGATCAGTTCAATGGCATCGCCGGGGCGTACCAGTTGCTGGAATTTGAGCACTTCCATCCCGGCAAAGCGTGGCGGCAGGTCGAGCAGTTGCTGACCCAGCGCCAGCGCCCAATCGATTTGCACCACCCCCGGCAGCACGGGGGTTTTGGGGAAGTGACCACTGAAAAAAGCCAGGTCCGGCGGGATCGACAGGCTCAGCGTCCATTGACCGTCGGCCTCGGTCTGGCTCAGGACGTCGGGCATTTTCGGGCGCGGTGCCAGCAACCAGGCATCGACCTGAGCCTGAGGCAGCTTGCCCTGGCTGGTGAGCGGCAAGTGGCTCAGCAAGCGCCAGCGGCGTGGCAAGGCCAGCGCTTCGCAGTGCTGGCTCAGGTGCTGGCGCAGGGTGTGGGTCAGCGTCCGGCGTCCGTGTTCGCGCAGGGCAAACAGACCGCTGGCACTGAGCACCAGCAGCGCGCCCAGCGACGCCCGGTTTTCGTTAACCACGCCCAGGCGCGCTTCCGCCACCCAGTCGTGGTTGACCAGCGCCTGTTCCAGCATGGGCAAGGAAATGCGTTTTTCTTCGAGTTTGACGATGCGGTCCAGTCGGCCCAGCAGCTCAAAGCGCCCGTCAGCCTCAATGCGGGCCGCGTCGGCCGTGTGTTCGACATGGCCCGCAGGCAGGTACGCCGATGCAATGCGCAAGGCGCCGTCCTCGCCCTGACTCAGTTGCACATCGGCAAACGGCTGCCACAGGGTTTGGCCCTGGCGCCAGGCGATGCCGCCGGTTTCCGAGCTGCCGAGGATTTCGGTAGGCCACTGGCCCAGGCGTTCAAACAGGGTAGCGGCTGCATCGGCTGGCAATGCGCCGCCTGATGAAAATACCCGGCGCACCTGGCTCAGGGCGGCCCAGTCGAGGTTGTCAGCGGTGCGTTTGAGCAAAGCCGGGCTGGCAATCCAGACGAAAGAACGGTGCTCGCGGCTGGCGCGTTGCATGTCTTCGGGGAAGGCCAATTGACGGCGCACAAAGGGACGGCCCGCGCACAGAGGCCACAGCACGCGGAACAGCAACCCATAAATGTGTTGCGCCGCGACACTGGCGATGATGCACGCGTCGCCCAGTTCAGCCCCCCACAGCGCCTCCAGTGCCTGCACTTCATTGGCCATCTGGCGCAAACTTTTGTCGATACGCTTGGGCGCGCCGCTGGAGCCCGAGGTACATAGGCTGAGCTGGCAGGCGTCGAGGTCCAGTTGCGCCGCAGGCAGCGGGTCGGCGGACAGCCCGTGCAGATCACTGCTTTGCGTTATCCACAGGTCAACTTGAGCGTCCCAGCGTTGACGGGTTTGTGCTTGCAGGTCGGCGGGCAGTAATACGCTGACCCCGGCCCGCCATGCGCCCAGCAGCGTGACGGCCAGCTCGGCGGCGTCCTCTAGGTGCACAGCCAGGCGCTGCACACCGCGCTGTTGCAGGCCGCCGGCCAGGCGCAACGCCTGATCGCACAGCGCGGCGTGGTCCAGAGCGGGTTCAACAGTGACGGTGCGTCCTGCCTGCCCCTTGAGCAACAAATGCTCAAGTTTTATCCAATTCATGCCCGGCCTCTTACCTGTTGTCGTATCAGCCATTCAATGGCAAACAGCAGCCCCATCAACCCGTAGGCGATCAGGCCGTTGTACAACGTCCACCAACTCAAAGGCGCCCACAGCGTCAAACTGGCGGCGACAAACCCGTTGAGCAGAAAAAACAGGCACCAGACCTTGGTCACCTGTCGCGTGTAGTGAATAGCGATGTCGGGCAGCACGGGCTCGCGCAGACGCGCCAGACGCTCGATCATCGGTGGGCCGAATTTCAGGCTCAAACCGAACAGGCTGAGCATGAACCCGCTGATCAACACCGGGTACCAGCGCAGCAGCGCCGGGCTGTTGAACAGCGCCAGCAGCGCGCAAAACACCAAGGCGACGACCGCCATCCACATGCTGCCGGGGCGACGCTCGCCGGTCAGTGCGCGGGCCAGCCACAGGCCACCGAGCAACAGCGCAAACTGCCACGGGGCGAAATGGGCCATGCCGAAATACACCGCGAAGGGGTACAGCAGTCCGGCCAACAACAGGCCAAGGCCAATCAGTCGACTCATGCGTCAGCGTGAACCAGACGGTAAACCGCCTCGACCACGTCATTGACGGTGCGCACCGACTTGAATTCGTCGGCGGCGATTTTTTTGCCGGTTTTGCGCTTGATGTGATCGATCAGGTCGACGGCGTCGATGCTGTCGATTTCCAGGTCCTGATACAGGTTGGCGTCCAGGGTGACGCGTTCGGGTTCAAGCTCAAAGAGTTCGACCAGAGCGTCGCGCAGGGTGTTGAAGATGTCGTCACGGGTTTGCATGGGTCGGTCTCAGGCTGCCTGTTTGGCCGTGACAAAAGCCGCAAGGCTGGCCACGTTGGAAAAATGATCGCGGGTGTCTTTGGCGTCGGCGTCTATTTTGATGCCGTAGGTTTTTTGAATCGCCAGGCCCAGTTCCAGCGCGTCGACCGAATCCAGTCCAAGGCCTTCGCCAAACAGGGTTTGCTCGTCGTCGATGTCGTGGGTGCTGATGTCTTCGAGGCCCAGGGCATCGATGATCAGCTGTTTAATTTGCGTGTTTAGATCGCTCATCTGTGGCGAGCTCCTTAATAAAGTAGTCATGCACGAAGTCATTGAGCAGGCGCGAGGCCTTGGGTGGCGGGCCTAGCGCAGCAAAGGTGTGTGGGTCTATATCGGCCCCCACGCGAAAACTGAAGTGCACGCGGCGATCCGGGATGCGATACCAGGGTTCGGCCTTGGTCAGCGTGGTCGGGCTGACTTTGATGATCACCGGTGTCAGAACCTTCGCACCCCGCAACGCAATCGACGCGGCACCGCGATGAAAGCCGGGTGTTTGCCCCGGCGGCGTGCGCGTGCCTTCAGGAAAAATAATCAGGGTCTGGCCTTCTTGCAGGGCGCTGGCGGCGGTATCCAGCATGTCGACACTGCCGTCATTGCTGATGTACTGCGTGGCGCGCACCGGGCTTCGGGTAAACGGGTTTTGCCAAAGGCTCTGTTTGACCACGCAATTGGCGTTTCTCACCAGCCCGATCAAGAAAACCACGTCGATCAGCGACGGATGGTTGGCGATGATCATTTGCCCCGGCCGCCCGAGCCGGTCGGCGCCTTGCACGTCATACGTCAGCACGCCCATGCGCGCCATCGAGCGGATAAACAGCCAGAACAGCCGACTGACGGTGGCGCGTGCGCGCTCGCGGCGACGAACGGCATTGCCCGGCAGGCAGCTCAAGAGGGGAAAGATGATTAAACGCAGGCCCAGGCAGCCCAGCCCGAACAGTCCGAAACTGAGTGCGGTGGCCATCAGGCGCCAATACCAGGCGTCGCGTCGCGCGCTCACAGGCTGCGTTGCCAGGTCCATACGCGGGTTTTCCAGGCGTGTTGGAATGAAGCCTGCTCGTCGAACAGGTGGCGCACCAGGTTCAGGGCGTGAGGCCACGGCGCTTTATCGGCGTATGCCGGGCCCGTCTTGAGGGTCACTTGCCATTGCTGGCCAGGGGTCAGGAGCAGCCCCACGGCATAAGGGAAGGGCACATCATCGATCCAGGACGCGTAGGCGTCGGGCGGTTGTTCTTCGGTAATCACCAGCAAGACGGCTGGCGCGCCTTCATTGAGCAGCGCGCAGGCTTCAATCAGGCCGTGTTCCAGACCATCCCCGGCGGCAGCCAGCGCCGTCATCTCACTGGTTTCGCCGCGCAGGATCGACCACAGGCCTATCACCGCGTTATGCACCGACAGGCTGAACTGCGTGGGGGACAACGGCTGTTCGGCGGCCAGGTCGCTGAGGATGTCGAACGTGCGCGGGGTTTCACCGTGGCGGGAGGCGAACACCAGGGGCAGCGCTGGATGGCCTTCAGCCAGTGGCCAGCCGACACTGAACGCCATGCGCGCCAAACGGCTCAGGCGGCGGCGCTGCATGGCGGGTAAAAACGAAACATCGGGGGCGGCACCGCTGGTGGCCAACAGGCCGGGTTGCTGGCTCCAGGCCTGCCAATCGGCCACGCTGTCGAGGCCCGGGGCCCAGGCGCGCCACGCGGCGATATTGAAATTGATCACTGGAGTTTCATCCCGCCTTTGCAGGCTTCCTTGATGCGAAAGTGGGCATCGATCGACGCCTCACCTGTAACAGAGTGGCGGCATTATCCCGGTGCAGTTGGCTGGTAGCAAATATTGCTTACAGTTTTAGTATGGTTTTTCCGCGATCTACAAAAAAGACACTGTCTTTTTGCCAGTATTGGTCTATGGGTAAGGCAAAGCTGTCACAGGAATGGGAGATATTCGTGAATATTCGAAGATAAGCGACCTGGAGCTGTAGTTCATTTCGCGACGAGGTAGCGAATACGCGCGAAGGGCATCTACACTCGGGCACTCATTGATACACGGAGGTTTTCAAATGCGTCGGGTGGTGTTCAATCAAAAAGGCGGTGTGGGGAAGTCCAGCATCGCGTGCAACCTGGCGGCCGTCAGCGCCAGCGAGGGTTACCGCACCCTGTTGGTCGATCTCGACGCCCAGGCCAACTCCACTCAATACCTCACCGGATTGACCGGCGACGACATCCCGATGGGGATCGCAGAGTTTTTCAAACAAACCCTCTCGGCCGGGGTCGGTAGTAAGAAGAATCGGGTCGACATTTACGAAACGCCTTTCGAAAACTTGCACGTCATTACGGCCACCGCAGAACTGGCGGACTTGCAGCCCAAGCTGGAAGCCAAGCACAAAATCAACAAGCTGCGAAAACTGCTGGATGAGCTGGCTGAAGATTACGACCGCATTTACATCGACACCCCGCCGGCGTTGAACTTTTATGCGGTATCAGCGCTGATCGCCAGTGATCGTGTGTTGATTCCTTTTGATTGCGACAGTTTTTCCCGCCAAGCGCTGTACGGGCTGCTGTCCGAAATCGAAGAGCTGAAAGACGACCACAATGAAGACCTGCTGGTCGAAGGCATCGTGGTCAATCAGTTTCAGGCTCGCGCCAGCCTGCCGCAGCAAATGCTGGAGGAGCTGATAGCCGAAGGCCTGCCGGTGTTGCCGGTCTACCTCAGCAGCTCAGTGCGCATGCGCGAATCGCATCAGGCCAGCCAGCCGCTGGTGCACTACGATCCCCGGCACAAGCTGACCCTGCAATTTATTGAGTTGCACGACTATCTGGATCAGAACGCTTAAGCGCTGATGCCCTGGCTTTGTAGCCAGGCCTTGAGTTGAGGTAACGGGAAGGCACCGCTCTGGCGGGCGATTTCCCGGCCGTTTTTGAACAGAATCAGGCTGGGAATCGAGCGGATGCCCAGTTGTCCGGCCAGTTGCTGATTGGCCTCGCTGTCGAGTTTGGCCAGGCGGCATTTGCCCAGCAGTTGGCTCGCTGCCTGCTCAAACACGGGCGCAAACGACTTGCACGGCCCGCACCATTCGGCCCACACATCCAGCAACAACGGCAGATCGCCCTTGATCTGGCTGGCGTAGTCGGCCTGGTTTAAATCGAACGGTTTGCCCTGCAACACCGCATTTTTGCAGCGTCCGCATTTGGGATGTTCCCCCACGCGTGCGGCGGGAATGCGGTTCAAGCCGTTGCAGTGAGGGCAGGGGATCAGCAGCGGGTCGGTCATGGCAGAGCTCCATAAAAAATTGATCACGACGAACGCAGGCTCGCGCTGCTCGGCAGCGGCCACAGGTCAGTGGCGTGCAAGTTCAGCAGATGAATGCTCAACCTGCCACTGTGAGGCAACGCGTGCCAAGGAAGTCCTGTCACGCATTGATCGCGTTTATGACGAACAACTGATCTCCAGGTGCTTGCCCCATTCCGGCGGGCGCTCGGCGTAGGCTTGCATACCCGGTTGTTCGGTAAAGGGCTGCGTCAACACCGCGTGCAGTCGGCGGACTTCGCTGTAGTCCCCGGCTTCGGCGGCGTCGATGGCTTTTTGTGCCAGGTAGTTGCGCAGGATGTACAGCGGGTTGACGGCGTGCATGCGTTCGCGCCGCGCCTGTTCGTCGGTATCGCCTTCTCGTGCAACCCGTGCCACGTAGTGCGCCGCCCATTCATCGAAGCCTTTGAGGTCTACAAAGTCTTCGCGCAGGCGAGCCACGGCCTGTTCTGCCGGACGTTCACCTAACTGGCGGAAAAACAAGGTGTAGTCGATGGCACTGCCTTGCATCCGTTGCAGCAGCGTCTCGATCAATGCCTGATCCGCGTCTTCAGCGGTGGTCAGGCCCAGGCGGCGGCGCATGAGGTCCAGGTAATGGGCTTGGTACAGCGGCAGGAACAGGCCGAGGGTTTCGCGCAGGGCGTCGACGCTGATGAACGGCGTCAGCGCTTGAGCCAGCGCGCTGAGGTTCCATTGGCCGATGGGCACTTGGTTGCTGAAGGCGTAACGCCCTTCGTGGTCGGAATGGTTGCAGATGAACTTCGCGTCGAAGTCGTCCAGGAAAGCGAATGGCCCGAAGTCGAAGGTAATGCCCAGTATCGACATGTTGTCGGTGTTCATGACGCCATGACAAAACCCGTAGGCCTGCCACTTGGCGATCAGTTCGGCATTACGCTCCACGATCTCGCGGAACATCGCCAGGTAGGGCTCGAGCTGTTCCAGGCATTCGGGGAAGTGCAGGGCCAGCACGTGTTCGCCCAGCTGTTTTTGCTGTTCCGGTTGCTGGGTGTAATAGAAGTATTCGAAATGCCCGAAACGGATATGGCTGGGTGCCAGCCGCGGCACCATCGCGGCGCGTTCCTGCTTTTCGCGCCACACCGGGGTGTCGGAGCCGATGACGCACAACGCCCGGCTGCTGGGGATGCCCAGTGCGTGCAACGCTTCACTGGCGAGGAACTCGCGGATCGAGGAGCGCAAGACAGCGCGGCCATCGCCCATGCGCGAGTAGGGGGTCATGCCCGCACCTTTGAGGTGCACGTCCCAATGCTCGCCCGCGTCGTTGTACACCTCGCCCAGCAGCAAGCCGCGGCCGTCGCCCAGTCGCGGGTTGTAGGAGCCGAATTGATGACCGGAATACACCATGGCACGCGGCTCGGCGTCGGCCCACAGCGTGTGCCCGCCAAACAGTTGCGCGAACACCGGATCGTCAGCCACGGCCGGGTCAAGATCAAGCAACGCCATGGCCGATTCGCTGGCCACCACCACGCGTGGCGCGTCGATGGGTTCAGGCAGAACGTGGGTCGAAAACCCGTCGCCCAAGCGAGCAAAACGGTTGTCGAAGGTCAGTTCGTCGAGGGCTTTCAATGGCCTTCTCCCACATGAATTAAAGATAAGTCGCGTTGCAGTCGCAGCCGCAGGCTACAAAGGGTTGCCGGGCAACCCCTGGTCCTGAAGCCCCCGTCGCCCGCTGCCTACAGGGTTTTGGGTGCGCTGTCGGGCTTGTCCAGTTGCGGCGGCGGGTTCGGCACTTCTGGTCCGACCGGCACCAGCTTGTATTCCTGGCCCTGCAAGTTCTTGAGGTACACCTCCATCTGTTGGAACGAGATGTTGATGTTGTGGTTCTTGAACTCGCGGTTGATGAAGCGGTTGACCTCATCAATCACCGGGTTACGGTCGCCCAGATCGCGAACATGCATGCGCAGCTCATGATCGAGGGTGCTTTGCCCGAAGTTGAGGAAGTAGACGTGCGGCTCCGGGTCTTTAAGCACCCGCGGGTTCTCTTGTGCGGCTTTGAGCAGCAGATGCTTCACCAGGTCCAGGTCAGAGCCGTAATCGACCCCCAGCTTGAGGGTCACGCGGGTGATGGTGTCGGTCAGCGACCAGTTGATCAATTGACCGGTGATGAACGTTTTGTTCGGGACGATGATGTCTTTGCGGTCGAAATCCGTAATGGTGGTGGCGCGGATGCGGATTTTGCTCACGGTGCCGGAGAGGTTGCCGATGGTGATGGTGTCCCCGATACGCACCGGGCGTTCGAACAGAATCATGATGCCGGAGATGAAGTTGGCGAAAATCTCTTGCATCCCGAAGCCCAGGCCTACCGACAGCGCGGCCACCAGCCACTGCAACTTGTCCCAGCTCACGCCCAGGGTCGACAGGGTGGCGACAAAACCGATGCCGACGATCACGTAAGTCAGCAGGGTTGTGGTGGCGTAAGCGCTGCCTTGCCCGAGATCGAGCCGCGACAGCACCAGCACTTCCAGCAGCCCCGGCAAGTTGCGCGCCAGGGCGATGCTGATGCCGATGATCACCAGTGCACCAATTACGTCACCGATGCTGATGGGTACCATGCTGACGTTGGCGCCGGTGCCGCTGGTGTATTCGTACAGGGTGATGTTGTCGAGGTAGGAAAACACTGAAATCAAGTCTGCCCATACCCAGTACAAGCCACCGACAAACGCTGCGAGCAGCGCCAGGCGAATCAGCCTCAGCGATTGCTGGTTGACCTGCTCAATATCCAGCGTGGGTTCTTCGATGATGATGTCGTTGCCTTCGCCTGCTTCCTTGGCGGCCTGGCGTTTTGCCAGTGCGCGCTGATAAGCCAGACGGCGGGCAGCAACGGCAAGCCCGCGTACAAAGGCGGCTTCTGCCACCAGCCAGAACATCAGCAGGTAAAGCGTGTTGATCAGGCGGTCGCTGAGTTTGAGGGCGGTGTAGTAGTAGCCGAAGCACACGGCCACAAACAGTGCGAGTGGCAGCAGGGCGAAGGCGAAGCCCAGCAGTTTGCGCAGGCGGTAGGCTTTTTTATCGGTCTCGAAGTTGTTGAGCAGCAGGCGGCACAGTAGCCACGCCATGGCGGCGTAACAGCTCAGCACGATTACGATGCCCAGCACGTCGTCGGCCAGCGCGGCCGGTTGTTGTTCGGCAAATGCCACCACGGCCACCAGCGCCAGGACCACAAAACCCAGTTTGCGCACCCAGCGTTGCAGGAACTCGACCAGCGGTTTGGCCCAGCGGAAATGCAATTCGGCCACGCCACCCGGCGCCAGAATGCGGTACGCGGTGTAGAACACCAGCCAGGCCTGAGCCATCTGGATCAGTGCTGCGCCCAAGTTGGCATTCATGCCACGGGCATCGGTTTGCAGGGCATAGCCGCACAGGGCCAGCGCCAGTGAAATCGGCATGGCCAGCAGGACATTGATCAGGATTGCCATCGGGGTGTGCCATTGGCTGTCACGTTTGAAGTGGCCAATGTCCTGATGGATTTTGTTCAACTTGCCGTAGAGGTAACGGCGTTTCCACAGCAACGCCACGATCAACAATGCCAGTGGCGAAAACAGCCACGGTCGCTGGGCGAGACCATCGCGAAGCTCGCTCAGGCCGGAGGTCCAGGGCAAGGTCAGCAGTTGCTGTTTGAGGTAGTGCGGGGCCGTCTCGAGCCACTCCAGATCCAGCGGCTTGTTGCTGGGTATCCAGAACATTTGCTCATCGAGCGTGGCGCGCAGGCTTTGGGCAGTGCTGAGCAGCTGCTTCTGGTTCAGTTGCAGGGTGATGGTTTCGTTGAGCAGCGCGCTCAATTCGCGGTTCAGGCGTTCCAGCAATTCGCCCCGGGTGCCCACCAGTTCCAGCAGGGTTTTGCGCAGTTGCGGGGTGACTTGATCGGCCGGTTGGGTGCTGAGCAGGTTGTCCACATAGGCAACCGGGTTGCTGATCAGTTCGCGCTGCTGGTTGATCTCAAATTGATACAGGCGGATGTCAGCGATTTCGTCTGCCAGGTTTTTGTCCATCTTTTGCAGACGCGGCAGCGCTTGTTTCTGTTTGTAGAGGATCTTGGACAACAGAAGGCTGCCCTTCAGCACGCTGATTTGCTCATCCAGCGCCTGATCGCTTTGGGTGACGTTATCCAGTTGTTGTTTGGTTTCGAGGTTCTGCTGCGTGACCTCGTTCAAGCGGTCGGTGCTGCGCAACAGGTAGTCGGAGAGCTTGAGGTTCAGCGCGCTCTCGGTGGCCAGCAGGCTGCTGCTCCCAGACTTTTGCGCTTCCAGGGATTGCTGGGTCACGGTTTGTTGCGATTGCGCCAGGCGTTTCTGGTTGATCAGGGTTTGCAGCTCCTGAATCTCCTGGTCCTGACGCGCAGTTTTTTCCACAAGGAGGTCATGCTGGCTGCCGCTCAGGTCTTGCAGCAGGCTGTTGCCCGCCAGTTCCTGACGGCGCAAGGCAATCAGAGATGTCAGGGCCGAGGATTCGGCGTTGAGCAGGTTTCGCTGGTCTTGCGTCAGCACTTTGCCGTTATCGCGACCCAGCTTGAGGATGTTGTTGATTTGCTGGATACGTGTCTGGCTGGTGCTGATCTCGGCCTGCGCCCGTTCAGGTCGGGTTTGGGCGGCAATGGTCATGCTGTTGGCACTGGCCAGGGATTTTTGCAATTCGCCCTGCTGCGTGGTGCGATCCGCCACCAGTTGCTCTAGCTCGGGCACGCTCAGGCTTTTGTAACGCTGAGCGACCGGAACAACAGTGCTGGCCTTGAGTCGCGCCAGTTCACGCTGATTTTCGAGGGTTTGCTGCTGCGCAGTGCCGAGCAGTTGTTTGACCTCGCTCAGGCTCTGGTCGTAATCCGCCTTGTTGGCCAACTGGGCCAAGGTCTTTTCGAGGATCGCTTGCAGGGCCTTTTGGTCGGCGTCAGGCAGCTTTCGATCGGCAATTTTGTCCAGGCTTTGCTGAACCGACTCGGTGGTCAGGGGTTCAGCCGCCTGCAGCGAACCCACACAAAGGCTCAGGCCGAGCAGGACGGTGGCGAAAAACGTGCGCAGAGTAGGCATAGATACCGGTCATACAAGGGGCGGAAGGGGGCAGTTTAGAGGAACAACCCCGGACCCGGGGCACTTCCTTCGGGGAATCTGACGCCCACTTTGGCGATCTTGTTCCCGTCCATCACCGCCACGGTCCAAATGGTGTTGTTCCATTCCACCTGATCGCCCACGACGGGCGCGCCGCCGACCTTCTGCGCAATGAAACTGCTCAGCGGCAAGTTGGGGTCGATACCGTCGAGCTTGAGGCCATATAGCGCTGACACCGCGCCCAGATGGGCGTCGCCCTCAAGCACGAAGTCACCGAAAAAGCGCAGGTCCAGGCCACGGGTCGGTGGTTGGCTGAACAATTTGCCGAGGGCGGGCAGGTTGTGTTCATGGCCGATCACGCAGAGCAAATCGCCAATTTCGAGGGTCGTACTGCCCGACGGATGGAGCAGTTGCTGGCCGCGAAACAGGGCAGCGATGCGAGTCCCCTCGGGCATTTTCAATTCACGCAAAGCGGCGCCGATGCACCAGTTTTGTGCGTCAAGACGGTACACAAACAGCTCCCACTCGCTGGTCACGTGAACCTCAAGGGCTGCGCGGGAGATGGGGGCCAGGTCGGGCGGTACTGTCACTTTCAGCAGTTTGGCGACCCACGGCAGGCTGGTGCCCTGCACCAACAGGGAAACCAGCACGATAAAGAAGGCGAGGTTGAAATACAGCTGCGCATTCGGCAGCCCGGCCATCAGCGGGAACACGGCAAGAATGATCGGCACCGCACCGCGCAGCCCGACCCACGAAATAAAGGCTTTTTCACGGGAGTGGAAGGCTTTGAAGGGCAGCAGGCCCACCACCACGGACAGCGGGCGGGCGAACAGAATCATCCACAGCGCCAAGGCCAGTGCCGGGACTGCGATGGGCAGCAAGTCGTGAGGCGTGACCAGCAACCCCAGCACCAGGAACATGCCGATCTGTGCCAGCCAGGCCATGCCGTCGAGCATGTGCAAAATGCCGTGGCGGCTGCGGATCGGGCTGTTGCCGATCACCAGGCCACACAAGTACACCGCGAGGAAGCCGCTGCCGTGCAGGGCGTTGGTGAGTGCAAACACCACCAGACCGCCCGCCACCACCAGAATCGGGTACAGGCCGTTGGCCAGATTAATACGGTTGACCAGTTGCAGCATCATCCAGCCACCCGCCAGACCGATGGCGCCGCCAATGCCGAACTCACGCAGCAAATTAAGCAGCAAACTCCAGTGCAGGCTGGTTTCGCCACTGGCCAGCATGTCGATCAGGGTCACAGTGAGGAACACGGCCATCGGGTCGTTGCTACCGGACTCGATCTCGAGGCTGGCCGACACCCGTTCGTTCAGCCCTTTGCCGCCGAGCAGGGAGAATACCGCCGCGGCATCGGTAGACCCGACGATGGCACCGATCAGCAGGCCTTGAATCAGGTTCAGGTTGAACAGCCAGGCGGCCATCAGACCGGTCAGTCCGGTGGTAATCATTACCCCGACCGTGGCCAGCGATAACGCAGGCCAGAGCGCGACGCGGAAACTGGAAACCCGGGTTCGCAAGCCGCCGTCGAGCAGAATCACGGCCAGTGCCAGGTTGCCCACCAAATACGCCGTCGGGTAGTTGTCAAAAATAATGCCGCCACCGTCGACGCCAGCGGACATGCCCACGGCCAGAATGATCACCAGAATCGGGATCCCCAGGCGCGAAGAGAGTGAACTCACCAGAATGCTTGCACCCACCAGCAACGCGCCGATCAAGAACAGGCTGTTGATGGTCGTCGCATTCAAAGGCAGTACTCCAGAAAACTCAAAGGCAGGGCGCATACCGATCTAGCAGTTTGCGTGCCAGCGATTCTAACCTGCGCGATTGCCGGGCTGTCAAAAAGGTTTTGCGAGAGGACTGTCGAAGGCCCTCAGGGCAGATCGGCTCGATTCTTTTGAAAGTTTGGGAGTCTTCCTACAACGACTCTTAGGGTCTATCCGTTAGCGTTCACCTTCTTTGCCGAGGGGTGGCTTCATGATCGGGCGCACCCTCAGTTTCTAAGGAACCAAGGATGTCCACCTTTACCCGCCAAACCCGCTTCGAGTTCACCCTCATGGGCAACGACCAGCCCTTCTCGGTGCTGGCCTTCAAAGGTGAAGAGGCCATCAGCGAGCCGTTTTCATTCGACATTGAACTGGTCAGTGAGCGGGCCAGTCTTGACCTTGACGCCCT
>NZ_JAAQWX010000019.1:0-94976 GCF_012985745.1 Pseudomonas sp. WS 5078
ACTCCTAATTCACTTAGTTGTGATTCGTCTTTCAGGCTTGGCTTTTCCAGTTTGTTCACCAGTAGTCGCGTCGTACTCCCCTAAGTGGTTTCCTTGTTTGTCATACACTTCCACTGCTCCATGCTGATAATCCCATTCGTAAATTCGCTTTTTGCTTTCCCAGCGCCTGCGCTTTGCTTTGGGAAGGGCGCGGATAGCATCGGGGAAAGCAGGAAGAGTATTCGGTGCAGCGTGGTATTTGATATCACCACCAAAAGGCTTCGCATACACCACATACAGCGACTTCAGGCCCGTATCAGCAGGAAAGACCAGAATACAGTCGTCGAGTGTAATGTCTTCGCCGGGAAGCCCTTCAAGCTGACTGTCGGTGTTCTCCGGGATCGGGTGTACCAGGATGGTGCCCAGCTGCTTGCCGCTTTCGTCGGGGTAAGTCAGTGGCGGCATTCTTGAAGCGCTGTGGGGTGGCGTCCAGAGGAGGGTGATCCCGTTTAGTTCGGCCTCCAACGCCGTCTTGGTTGCGTTCCACTTCACCTGCACGGTGCGTACTGAGTCATCGCCCGACGCGCCGGTGTGAATACCGTAAATCTGCATGACCCCTTCGGCATCACGTCGGAATTGAAAGCGCACCCGTGTAGAGGCTTTGCTCATGCTGCGCAGTTGTTCGTCGGTATGGAGTGTGCCGTCGCCCATTTTGGCGGGGAGCATGCCCATTAGAAAAACGCTGACCGGGCCTCCCGCGCCACGTATTGCCCACGTCATGCGCTGTTGCATGATGCCGCCACCCGCTACACGGGCGAGTCCGGCATCTGCACCGATGGCCAATGCAATGGCCTCTGACGCGGAAGGCAAAAACATGGAGGCAACGACCATGACGTTGCCAAAGTTGGAGGCGGGCTCGGTGTCCGTACCTGCCTCCGTGCTGCACCAGTTTTCAGCAACACAGGATTTGGCGAAGACCACGTCAGTGCGTTGCTTGGGAGATGGCCATTGCTCTTTTGGGATATACACCGGTGCTGGCGCGGCCGGCGTTTGCCATGCAGCCCATGAGGCACCACCGTTTGGACGTTTCGGCTTCCAGAGGGGCTCGAAAAAAGGGTCGTCTTTACCGTCCTTCTTCATGGGACGCGCCTGTCAGCTCATTTGAAGCATGAAGGTTGCAGTCGAGTCCGAGGCCCGGTCAATTTAGCCTCGTAACCGTGTGTTTCTGAGGGCTACGCGAAGCAGGCATTGAAGGCGGGCATCGTGATTCAGGAGGGCCATATCAGCTACCCGCTGCCGGTCACGCAGGACGCGATTGTGCTGTGCGATGCGCCGAACGAGGCAGCATGGAACACGTTTTTGAGCATGTACACACGCCATAGCCGCGCGCGCCTGACACTGCAAACCCGGGTCATCAATACAGACGGCGAAGAAGACGCCGTCCGCTTCAGCGGCCAGTATGTGTTGCATCGTTGACCCTGGAACGAGGGTCAATGCCGGTTAGGTACGGGCAAGCTGCAACAGCGTCTCGCGTTCAACCTTGTAGGCGGTGACACGAAAAGTTGGCGGGGAGACGTTGGTACCCACCTAAAGCAGACTGCTGCGAAGTCCTAAGAAGTAAACCAACTCACTATTCAAGGGGTCACCCAGTATCGCCATAGCCGCGATCGATTGATCTGGCGTTAGTTCATGCTCTCCCTCAGGGACATCACCCAGGGTGGTCCAGCCCATTGCAGCGAGTATTGCTGGCTCTAACTCTTGTGGGACGCTTTTCTTGTACTGCAAAGAGTCGTCTGGGTTGGGCTCTGGATAAAAGCCACTGATTGCAATAAATACCATGGGTGAAACTCCTAATTCACTTAGTTGTGATTCGTCTTTCAGGCTTGGCTTTTCCAGTTTGTTCACCAGTAGTCGCGTCGTACTCCCCTAAGTGGTTTCCTTGTTTGTCATACACTTCCACTGCTCCATGCTGATAATCCCATTCGTAGATTCGTCTTTTGCTTTTCCAGCGCTGTCGATTTCCTTTGCTACGGACATCGACAGCATCGGGGAAAGCAGGAAGAGTATTCGGTGCAGCGTGGTATTTGATATCACCACCAAAAGGCTTCGCATACACCACATACAGCGACTTCAGGCCCGTATCCGCAGGAAAGACCAGAATACAGTCGTCGAGTGTAATGTCTTCGCCGGGAAGCCCTTCAAGCTAACTGTCAGTGTTCTCCGGGATCGGGTGTACCAGGATGGTGCCCAGCTGCTTGCCGCTTTCGTCGGGGTAAGTCAGTGGCGGCATTCTTGAAGCGCTGTGGGGTGGCGTCCAGAGGAGGGTGATCCCGTTTAGGTCGGCCTCCAACGCCGTCTTGGTTGCGTTCCACTTCACCTGCACGGTGCGTACTGAGTCATCGCCCGACGCGCCGGTGTGAATACCGTAAATCTGCATGACCCCTTCGGCATCACGTCGGAACTGAAAGCGCACCCGTGTAGAGGCTTTGCTCATGCTGCGCAGTTGTTCGTCGGTATGGAGTGTGCCGTCGCCCATTTTGGCGGGGAGCATGCCCATTAGAAAAACGCTGACCGGGCCTCCCGCGCCACGTATTGCCCACGTCATGCGCTGTTGCATGATGCCGCCACCCGCTACACGGGCGAGTCCGGCATCTGCACCGATGGCTAATGCAATGGCCTCTGACGCGGAAGGCAAAAGCATGGAAGCAACGACCATGACGTTGCCAAAGTTGGAGGCGGGCTCGGTGTCCGTACCTACCTCCGTGCTGCACCAGTTTTCAGCAACGCAGGACTTGGCGAAGACCACGTCAGTACGTTGCTTGGGAGAGGGCCATTGCTCTTTTGGGATATACACCGGCGCTGGCGCGGCCGACGTTTGCCATGCAGCCCATGAGGCACCACCGTTTGGGCGTTTCGGCTTCCAGAGGGGCTCGAAAAAAGGGTCGTCTTTACCGTCCTTGTGCATGGGACGCGCCTGTCAGCTCATTTGAAGCATGAAGGTTGCAGTCGAGTCCGAGGCCCGGTCAATTTAGCCTCGTAACCGTGTGTTTCTGAGGGCTACGCGAAGCAGGCATTGAAGGCGGGCATCGTGATTCAGGAGGGCCATATCAGCTACCCGCTGCCGGTCACGCAGGACGCGATTGTGCTGTGCGATGCGCCGAACGAGGCAGCATGAAACACGTTTTTGAGCATGTACACACGCCATGGCCGCGCGCGCCTGACACTGCAAACCCAGGTCATCAATACAGACGGCGAAGAAGACGCCGTCTGCTTCAGCGGCCAGTATGTGTTGCATCGTTGAGGGTGGAACGAGGGGCAATACCGGTTACTTATGGACAAGCTCCAACAGCATCTCGCGCCAGGGCGCTTTTTCCGGCAATGCCAAAAACGAGTCATTGAGCAGCGATGCCCGCGCCGGGTAGGTGAACGGCTGGCCATCCAGTTGCAACACCACGCCACCCGCACCTTCGAGCACGCCTTGCGCCGCTGCAGTATCCCACTGTGACGTCGGAGCCAGACGCGGGTAGCAATCGGCCGCACCTTCAGCCAGTAAACAAAATTTGAGCGAGCTGCCGACGCTGGTGAGCTTTAAATCACCCAGGTGTTCACTCAAACCCGCCAACAGTTGCTCTTGCGCCGGGCTGGAATGACGGCGGCTGGCGACGACGGTCAACGGCTCGCCCACAGGCGGGGCCGTGCGCACGTTGATACGCTCGACCTTGTCGCCTTCTGCACGCCATGCGCCGAGGTCCGCACCACCGTAATAGCAGCGGCCGCTGGTCGGCATCGATACCACACCAAACACCACACGGCCGTGCTCGATCAAGGCGACGTTGACGGTGAACTCTTCACTGCCGCAAATGAATTCCTTGGTGCCGTCCAACGGGTCTACCAACCACCAGCGAGACCACCCGGCACGCACGTCCTGGGCGATGTTGGCATCTTCTTCGGACAACACCGGGATGCTCGAGTCGAGCGCTGTCAGGCCGTCGAGCAGCACATGATGGGCTGCCAGATCAGCAGCCGTCACCGGAGAATCATCCGCCTTGGCAATGACCGCAACGTCGGCTCGCCAAAACGGCAAGATGGCGTCACCTGCCTGATGCACCAGTTGAATCACGCCTTGAAGCAGTTGAGGGACAGACAGGCTCACAGCGCAAATGCTCCGCGCTGCGTCAGCAGATCCCGCGCCAGATACAACGCCGCCAAGGCACGACCCTCGGTGAATTGCGGGTTTTGTACCAGCGCCGACAGCTCGCGCAAATTCACTTTCTCGACACGCATGGGCTCCGGCTCATCACCTTCCAGACGCGACTCATACAGGTCGGTGGCCAGCACCACTTGGATCTTCTGGCTCATGTAGCCCGGTGACAGTGACAGCTCGGTGAGGTGCTCCAACTGACGGGCGCCATAGCCCGCTTCTTCCTTCAACTCACGCTCGGCAGCCGCCAGTACGTCTTCGCCCGGCTCGATCAGCCCTTTGGGCAGGGACACTTCGTATTCGTCGGTGCCGCCGCAATACTCTTCGACCAACAGGGCATGCTCGGCATCGATCATCGCCACGATCATCACTGCGCCATAGCCATTGCCGCGCCCCACCAGCCGTTCATACGTACGCTCAACGCCGTTGGAAAAGCGCAGCTGCACTTCTTCAACACGAAACAATCGGCTACTGGCAACAATTTCACGGGCGAGTACGGTGGGTTTTTGGCGCATAGCGGCTCCTCAATATGAACGGGTTACTATACCCCGGCTTTTCCGATTGTCTTGGTCGGATGTTTTCAACTGCGGGAGAAGTTTTGCATGACAGCGTTACCTTGGCGCGACATTGATACCGTTCTGCTGGACATGGACGGCACGCTGCTCGACCTGCATTACGACAACCACTTCTGGCTCGAACACTTGCCCCAACGCTATGCCGAACTGCATGGCATCAGCCGGGCCATGGCTGAACTGGAGCTGATGCCGTTGTTTGAGCGCAATGCAGGCCAATTGCAATGGTACTGCCTGGACTTCTGGAGCGCCGAGCTGAAGATCCCGGTCCGCGAATTGAAACGCGAAACCGCTGACCTGATTGCCCTGCGCCCTGATGCCGATACGTTTTTAGCCGCCATCAAAGAAGCAGGCAAGCGGGTGATTATGATCACCAACGCGCACCGCGATTCGTTGTCCTTGAAATTGGAACGCATTGAACTGGCGCCCTACTTCGAAAGGCTGATCAGCTCCCACGACTACGGTTTCCCCAAGGAAAGCCCGCAGTTCTGGGATGCGCTGCACGCCGATATCGGTTTCGAGCCCGCGCGCAGCCTGTTTATCGACGACACCTTGCCAATTCTGCGCAGTGCACGGGATTTTGGCGTGAGACATCTGTTGGCGGTCAAGCAGCCGGACAGCAAAAAAGGCCCGAAAGACACCAAGGAGTTTGCCGCGCTGGGGGATTACCGCGAGTTACTGGAAGGGCTTTGAGCCAAGGCTAATGAAGCGGATGGGGAATCCCAGCCTCGTGCCTCGGCAGCGACACACGTGCGTGCACACCTGTCATCGCTGCCGAAAACCACCAGGGTTTACTCAGGGATGCGCAATGTCTGACCCGGGTAGATTTTGTTCGGGTCTTTAAGCATCGGTTTGTTGGCTTCAAAGATTTTTTGATACTTGTTCGCGTCGCCGTACACCGTGAGAGAGATTGCGCTGAGGGTGTCGCCCTTTTGCACAACCACAAAACGCGAAGCAGCAACCATCGGACCGGTTACAGTGATGTTGTCTTCAACGCTGGCAACACCTGCGATATTGCCCGCCGCGAGAATGATTTTTTCTTTCTCTTCTTGAGTCGCGACCTCGCCTGTGACGATCACTTTATCGCCCTCAACGGTGGCGCTGATGTTCGGATTGCCCAAACCTACTTTTTCTACGTGCTTCTTGAGTTCTTCCGAGGCGTTGGCTTTGTCCGGTGTCAGCAAGTCGATTACTTTTTCGCCTGCTTCCTTCATAAAGCTAAAAATACTCATCGTTCACGCTCCTAGGGTTGGAATATCCAGACACACAGCGTAGACCAACATTCGACAGGCAGGTTCAGGGATGGGCGCGTTAGAATCCCCCGACGATTTGCGCGTGGAGCGAGCATGGACATCAAACAACTGAAATTCCTGATCGCCCTCGATGAAACCCGTCACTTCGGTCAGGCGGCCGCCCGCTGCCATATCACCCAACCTACGCTGTCCATGCGCTTGCGCAGCCTTGAGCAGGAGTTGGGTTTGCAGTTGGTCAATCGCGGCCAGCGCTTTGAAAGCTTTACTGCCCCCGGTGAGCGCGTGCTGGCATGGGCCAGAACGGTGCTGTCCGCCTACGATGGCTTGCAGGCTGAAGCGGCTGCCTGCCGGGGCAATTTGATCGGCACGTTGCGCCTGGGCGTGGTGCCGTTGTCGAGTTTTGACCCGCTGCCGTTGTTGCAACAAATGCACAAGGCGCACCCCGAACTGCGCTTTGAATTGTCGGCGCTCAGCTCCGAACAGATCTTGGATCAATTGGCCCGCAATCAGCTGGATGTGGGCGTGTCTTACCTCGATCGGCTCGACCATGAGCGTTTCGACTCGCTCACCTTGAACGACACCCGCATGGGTCTTTTATACGACCAACGGCACTTCACGTTCGGTGAACAGCCGTTGAGTTGGGCAGCCTTGATTGAGTTGCCGTTGGCGCTGCTCAGTGGCGGCATGCATTTTCGTCAGTCCATCGATCACAATTTCCACAGCCGCGGGCTGACCCCACAACCCTTGCTGCAAACCGATGCAGTTCATCAGCTGTTGCAGGCCGTTCATGGCGGATTGTGCTGCGCGGTGATGCCGCTTGAAGGCGGCCTTGAAGCCCTGACCGACGACCTGCGCCTGCACCCGATTGCCGACGCGCAAACCCTCGCCCCTCTGGGTTTGATCATGCGCCGCGAAGCACCACGGTCGGCGCTGGCGGAGGCCTGCTTCTCGCTGTATCGGAAATCATCAGCAACTTCATGATCGACGGCATCTATCAATAGATCAGCACTAGCGATTAGACGCGACAGAGTGTCGCGCCTACCCTTATTGCTGAATATTCCGTCGGAACAGCCTTATGAACGCCAAGCGCCCTACGTGCGCGGCGCCCGCCCAGGATTCGCCCGCGCCCGCCGCCAGCCAGAATTATCACTACGTCACGCTGGACCACAGCAGCGGCGCTGAAACTGCCCTTGCCGAAGAGGTCGCGCTGGCGATTGCCTTCAATGGCATCAATCAAGCGGTGATGCTGGTCACGCCCACTGACCTTGAGGACTTCATCGTCGGTTTCAGCCTGGGTAGCGGGATCATTCAAGACCCGAGCGACATTTATGACCTCAAGCTCAGCGGCGCAGGCTCGGCGCAGTATGCGCACGTAGAAATCGCCAGCCGGGCGTTCTGGAACCTCAAACAGCAACGTCGCCAATTGGCAGGCACCAGCGGCTGCGGACTGTGCGGCGTCGAAGCCGTCGAGCAAGCGCTGCCCGACCTGAACGTACTGCCCGGTGCGCCCCTTCCGCCCGCGCAATGGCTGGACGGTCTACGCCAGCGCATCAGCGCGTTTCAACCGCTGGGCCAGCACTGCGGCGCCGTACATGCCGCCGTTTACATGGACGCCAAAGGCCAATTGCTGATGGGTCGCGAAGACATCGGCCGACATAACGCGCTCGACAAGTTGATCGGTGCATTGGCGCGCCAACACATCGACCTGAGCGGCGGCGCGGCGATTGTCACCAGCCGTTGCAGCCTCGAACTGATTCAAAAAGTGTTGCGCGCAGGCATTCAGACCCTGATCAGCCTGTCCTCGCCTACGGGCTTGGCGCTGCAATGGGCTCGCCGCCACAACCTCAACCTCATTCATCTGCCGCAAAAAAGCGCGCCGCGGGTCTATAGCCCGGCGCAGGAGAATCCAGCGTGAGCACTCATCATCAAGCCGACCAAACCCCGACCCCTCGCTACAAGCCCTATAAAGGCCCGGCAGGTGGCTGGGGCGCGCTGATCAGTGTGGCGCACGCCTGGTTGACCAGTGACAACGCCCTGAAAAACTTGCGCATGATGCTCAAGACCAACCAAAACGGCGGTTTCGACTGCCCCGGTTGTGCCTGGGGCGACTCGCCGGAAAGCGGGCTGGTCAAATTCTGCGAAAATGGCGCCAAAGCCGTTAACTGGGAAGCCACCAAACGGCGTGTCGATGCCAAATTCTTCGCCAAACACAGCGTGAGCGCGCTGCTGGAGCAAAGCGATTACTGGCTCGAATACCAGGGCCGCCTGACCGAGCCCATGCGTTACGACGCACCAACCGACCGGTATGTGCCCATCACATGGGATGCCGCATTCGCCCTGATAGCCAAGCACCTGCTGAACCTGACGAGCCCCAATCAGGCCGAGTTCTATACCTCGGGCCGCGCCAGCAACGAAGCGGCGTATTTGTATCAATTGTTTGTGCGTGCGTTTGGCACCAACAACTTCCCCGACTGCTCGAACATGTGCCATGAAGCCAGCGGTGTTGCACTTGCGCAAAGCGTCGGGGTGGGCAAGGGTACGGTCACGTTCGACGATTTTGAACATGCGGACGCCATTTTTGTGCTCGGGCAAAACCCCGGCACTAACCACCCGCGCATGCTTGAGCCCCTGCGTGAAGCCGTGAAACGCGGCGCGCAGGTGGTGTGCGTCAACCCGCTGAAAGAGCGCGGCCTTGAGCGCTTCCAGCACCCACAACACCCGCTGGAGATGCTCACCAACGGCGACCGTCCAACCAACACGGCTTACCTGCGCCCGGCGCTGGGTGGCGATATGGCGCTCTTGCGCGGCATGGCCAAGTTTCTGTTGCAGTGGGAGCGCGATGCCCAGGCGGCGGGCGAACCGGCAGTCTTCGATCACCCGTTTCTTAATGAACACACCACAGGCGTGCTGGACTACATCGCCAGCCTGGATGACACGTCATGGGAGCACCTGATCGAGCAATCCGGCCTGACGCTGGAAGACATCGAGCGTGCCGCGCGCATGTACCTCAAGGGCAAGAACGTCATCATGTGCTGGGCCATGGGCATTACCCAGCATCGTCACTCGGTGCAGACCATTCAGGAAATCGCCAACCTGATGCTGTTGCGCGGCAACATTGGCCGTCCCGGTGCAGGTCTGTGCCCGGTGCGCGGTCACAGTAACGTGCAAGGCGACCGCACCATGGGCATTAACGAACGCCCACCGGTGGCCTTTCTCGATGCCCTGGAGCGTCGTTTCAAATTCAATGTGCCGCGCGAGAACGGGCACAACGTGGTGGAAGCCATCCACGCCATGCTTGAAGGGCGCGCCAAGGTCTTCATCGGGCTGGGCGGCAACTTTGCCCAGGCTACGCCCGACAGCCCGCGCACGGCGCAGGCCCTGCGCAATTGCGACCTGACCGTGCAAATCAGCACCAAGCTCAACCGCAGCCATTTAATGCACGGCAAGGAAGCACTGATCTTGCCTTGTCTTGGCCGAACTGACATCGACATTCAGGCCGAAGGCCCGCAAGCGGTCACCGTGGAAGACTCGTTCAGCATGGTTCACGCGTCTAATGGCCAGTTGCAGCCCTTGTCGAATCAGATGCGTTCCGAACCGGCGATCATCGCCGGGATCGCAGCGGCGACCTTGGGTACGCACCCGATCGACTGGAGCTGGATCGTCGGGGATTACAGCCGCATCCGCGAGCTGATCGCTGACACTATCCCCGGCTTCAAAGACTTCAATACCCGTGTGCAGCACCCGGGCGGGTTCTATCTGGGCAACGCGGCGGGTGCGCGCCAGTGGAATACTCCCTCAGGCCGCGCCAACTTCAAGCCCAACGCTCTGCCTCGGGATCTGGTCGATGCACGCACCCGCGCGACGGGTCGCCTGCCGGACCTGATCCTGCAATCCATGCGCTCGCACGATCAGTACAACACCACCATTTACGGGCTGGATGACCGCTATCGCGGGGTAAAAGGCCAACGTAACGTGCTGTTTGTGAATGAGGCCGACATTATTCGACTGGGCTTCAAGCCGGGGCAATTGGTGGACATCGTGTCTATCTGGGATGACGAACACGAACGCCGGGTTAAAAATTTCACCTTGCTGGCATTTGATATCCCGGCAGGGCAAGCGGCCGCCTACTACCCCGAAGTAAACCCGTTGGTGCCACTGGAAAGCACCGGGGATGGCAGCCACACCCCGACGTCCAAGTTCGTGGCCATTTGCCTTGAGACAGCCACGCCGTCGAAGCTGATCATGGCCAAGGCGAGCTGAGGCATAACGCCTGCAATCTCTAAAGCCACCGCGTCACCGCGTGCAATGAGCACCCGCCAAGTGTCTTATTGCGACTTGAGGACAACCTTGGGGACGGTGACGCTAGAAGTTGGCGGGCAGACGTGGGTGCCCGCCTCGAACAGTTAGCAGCGAAGCCCTAGGAAGTAAACCAGCTCACTAGTGAAGAGGTCACCCAGGATCCCCATAACCGAGATAGATTGATCTTGCATTCAGCGCACTTTCAGGCTCGGATTAATTGCGACTGAAGCGGCCCCCGTGCTCACTTTATATGCGACTGGCGGACCGTCCATCAAACGCTGGTTTGGTGGATTCGACGAGTAGCTTGGGCCCCCGTACCTAACAGATCAACTAGCTATACATAGCTGATAAATGTGCAGATTCTTATGTGCCGATAACTATTTTCATTGAGAAAGGCACATGAGCACACCACGCAAAGCCATCGCCAACCTCTATCTGTATGACCCGTTGGACCGTTTGACAGGCGCTCATTCGGCTCAACGTTTTTATAACGGCACCCGTTTAGCGACCGAGATTCAGGGCCATAGGAGCACGTGTTTTTTCGAACATGATGCCACGCCTCTGGCTGAGTTACACTCCGACGATGCTGTCACTCTACTTGCCACGGATCTGCAAACATCGGTGCTGCACGGCGTCAGTCCTGCAATTAGCCAACCGCAGAGCTACGACCCTTATGGCCATCGTCCAACAACGAACGGCTTACTTAATTTACTGGGTTTTAACGGTGAACGGCCTGATCCTATGACCGGGCATTATTTGTTGGGTCAGGGCTATCGGGCATTTAACCTCATACTTATGCGTTTCAATAGTCCAGATAGCCTTAGTCCATTTGGTCGGGGGGGAGTGAATTGCTACGCCTATTGCCAAGGGAACCCCATAAATAATCAAGATCCTAGTGGACACATTAGCTTTAAAACCATGGCGTTGGTGCTTCTTGCCTCTCGCCGCTTTAAACGAAGTTTATTTACCAGAATCGAAGGCCCCATTACATGGCGTAAACTTCGAAATAGAAAAATTTTAGATCTGGAGCAAGAATTAGATTTTACCCGCAGGAAAATAAAAGATGAGACTGCCCAAGTCTCTGTGGTTACAGGTAAAGAAAGCTTGTCCGGAGTGAGTGATGAACGCACTCTGCATAAATTTGTATTAACTCAAGATCAAAAATTTATCATGGGCAGCTTTCCCGCGGCTGATCAACCCTATCCAAGTCACGCAAGTTTTGCGGAAATTGGCAGTCAGAACCCAGGTGCTAGCAACAATGTCATTGGGGCGGGTTATATTTTTAAAGATAAAGGCCATCTGTATATAAAGAATTATTCAGGGCATTATCGACCAAACTTCAATCAACTGAGGCCCGTCGAAGACCATTTGCAAGGCTTGGGGATTCAAGTAAAAAGTGTGCGCAATGATTACGTGGTTAAACCAAATGACCCACTGTGAAGCCTGTGCAACGTAGGATTTGGCTTCCACGGGAGGACGCAGAAAACGGAGTTTTTATATGCTAAGGATGCTCTGAAGTAGCCGGATTTTTTCCGACTATCGAGTCGTCGGCACTTTTCAAAAAACGACGCTTGTCGAAATTTGCTCAATCATCTTTGTTTTTCAGCCCTTTCGACCGCTGCAAAGTTCGTTGCAGCGGTCGTTTCCTGCATTACACACGCACCTTGCCTGCGTTCGCCAACAAATAACGGCGCGCCATCCACAGGTTTGACAGAGCGAACAACGTCACCATCTGCGCTGTATTCTTGGCCAAACCCCGAAAACGCACTTTTTCGTAACCAAACTGGCGTTTAATTACCCGAAACGGGTGTTCGACCTTGGCGCGAACCTGGGCCTTGGCCTTCTCGATCTTACGTATCGCTTTGTACAAAACACTGCGTTTTCCGTGCTTTTTGTAAGTGCTGCGTCAGGCGGAAATCTGCCAAACGACTTTGCGCATGCTCGACCTTTTTTGTACAAGGTGCCACTGCCAGAAATAACAGTATGCGTACGGATCATGTCCGTTGAATTTGCACGTTTGGATCAAGCTCATCAGCGCCGCTGCACCCTGACCGCTGCGCAGCGAACCTGCAAAGCGGCAGTTCTTACGTCCAGGCATGCAAGGCATCCATTAAGGATATGTGCATGCAATTGATTTCGCGTGCTCACTTTATGCACGTCCATCAAACGTTGGTTCAGGTGTACGGTCCCCACATGAGAGGGTGCGGATAGCATCGGGGGTAAGTCAGTGGCGGTATTCTTGAAGGGCTGTGGGGTGGCGTCCAGAGGAGGGTCATCCCGTTTAGTTCGGCCTCCAATGCAGTCTTGTTCGCGTTCCATTTCACCTGCGCGGTGCGTACTGAGTCATCACCTGACGCGCCGGTGTGAATGCCGTAAATCTGCATTACCCCTTCGGCATCACGTCGGAACTGAAAGCGCACCCGTGTTGCGGCCTTGCTCATGCAGCGCAGTTGTTCGTCGGTATGGAGTGTGCCGTCGCCCATTTTGGTCGGGAGTAAGCCCATTAAAAAAACACTGACCGGTCGCCCCGCACCCCGGATTGCCCAGGTCATACGCTGTTGCATGATGCCGCCACCTGCCACACGGGCGAGTCCGGCATCCGCACCGATGGCCATTGCAATAGCCTCTGACGCAGAAGGCAAAAGCATCGAGGCAGTCAGGTGGCCGGATCGCTATGCCCACATGACGCGGCGCTTTTCTTTTAGACACAAAAAAGGCCGCTTTCCTGAGAAAGCGGCCTGTCCGAACTAATGCTCAGACCGTGCAAAACCTATTAAGTTCCCGTTTAAAAACAATAACTTAGTAAATGGTGTACAACTCGTGTTACTGGTCGGATTTCGATTGTAACCAACCGCGTACAGCCTCAGGATCGCGCCGTCATCCCTTTGAGGCTCACTTATGAAGCTCACCTCGATTCTCTTGTTGTCCCTTGGCCTGGTCAGTGGCGTAGCCTCGGCCGGTGGCACCACCGAAGCCGGTGTAGGCGGCGCATTAGGCGGGGTTCTTGGCGCTGTGGTTGGTCAACAACTCGGCGGCTCGACCGGATCAGCCATTGGCGCAGGCGTAGGCGGCGCGGCCGGTAGTGCCGTAGGTGCCGATAAACGCAGCCGTGGCGAAGCCGCCATCGGTGGTGCACTCGGCGCAGCCGGCGGTAACGTATTGGGCCGCAGCATGGGCGGCAGCACCGGCGGACTGGTCGGCGCAGCAGCTGGCGGTGGTGCAGGCGGCGCGTTGGGCAACTATATGGGTAACAAAAGCGACGCTGATGATCGTCATTACCGTGATCGCGGCAATCGCCGCTATTACCGCGATGACCACCCAGGTCGCGGCCATGCCTATGGTCACCGCAAGAAGAACAAACACCGTCATCATTGATGACACCCATAAAAAACGGGAGCCCCTAACGGCTCCCGTTTTTTATGGGTGTCTTGAATGGCATCTCTCGTGAAATTGTTTCAATGCATTACGCCCGCCTCTTTGCCGCCAATCATGCAACCTGCATGACCAAGCAAATTAATCAGGTTTATAAGTTATTGATTTGTAGATATTTTTTATAAATCACGGCTTGGCACAACCCCTGCAATCACTGAAATGAAGGCTGCACTTCTCACCATTTCAGGAGCACAACAATAATGATCGGGACTACAGAACACTATCCCGCTGCCCTGCAAGACAGCTCTGGCCACTCCGGTGTGTCATGGGCCGCGATCTTTGCAGGTGCCGCCGCTGCCGCTGCACTCTCCCTCTTGCTGCTGATGCTGGGCGCAGGCTTGGGCTTTTCAGCCGTGTCGCCGTGGTCTGGCGAAGGCGTAGGCGCCAAAGGGTTGGGCATCACAGCCATTATCTGGCTGGCCGTGACACAAATTATTGCCTCGGGCATGGGCGGCTATCTGGCCGGTCGTCTGCGGGTCAAATGGGCAAACATGCATGGCGATGAAGTGTACTTCCGCGACACTGCCCATGGCTTCCTCGCGTGGGCTGTGGCTACGCTGGTCACTGCGACACTGGTTGCCGGTTCGGTCAGTAGCATGATTGGCAGCGGCGTACAGGCCGGTGCCAATGTCGCATCAGGTGCAGCCACCGCCATGAGCAGTGCCGCTGGTAACCACGCCAACCAGGGTACGGGCAACAGCTCGGATTACTTCATCGACACGCTGTTTCGCGATGATCGTGGCACCGCTGTCAGCGAAGACGCCGCCCACGGCATCGTGACCCGCATCTTCGTTCGCAGCCTGGGCAATGAAGGCCAACTGAGCGCTGACGACCGTACCTACCTGGCACAAATTGTCGCTCAGCGTACCAACCTGACTCAGCCAGAAGCCGAGCAACGGGTTGATCAGGTCTACGCCAAGGCCCATCAAGCTATTGAAGAAGCCAAAGTTAAAACCAAAGAAGCCGCTGACACAGCCGCCAAGGTCGCTGCCTGGACCACCCTGTGGATGTTCATCACCCTGCTGATCGGTGCGTTCTTCGCCAGCCTGTGTGCCACCTTTGGCGGTCGTCGTCGCGACGCTGTGACTTACATCGACCACACCACGACCACCACGGTTGTCCGTTAATTCTGGAGAATAAAAATGCGCTCATTACTGCTGTTTTTCCTCGGTATCCCAATCCCGATCATCATCCTGATTGCGCTGTTTGTTCACTGACAGCTCATCCACGGCCTTCCTTGTGAAGGCCGTTTTTATTTGTGCGCTACACCGGCAGGCACGTGGTCGATTTGATTTCGGACAGCGCCACAATCGAGTTCACTTCTTGAATGCCCGGCACCATCGACAGTTGCTCGAAGAAGAAACGTTCATAAGCCTCGATGTCCGGGGTCACGATCCGCAGCAAAAAATCCACCGACCCCATCAGCACATAGCACTCCAGTACTTGCGGGAAACCACGGATCGCATCGGTGAATTGGGTAAAGTTGGAGCGCCCGTGGGCATTGAGTTTTACCTCAGCAAAGATCTGCGTGTTCAGGCCGACCTTCTTGCGATCCAGCAAGGTCACTTGCCCCCGAATGATGCCTTCGTCTTTCATGCGCTGAATCCGGCGCCAGCAGGGTGACTGCGACAAGCCCACTTTTTCTGCGATCTGCGCGCTGGACAGTGACGCGTCTTCTTGCAGCAGTGCCAAAATCCTGCGGTCGTAAGCGTCCAGATCACCTTGCATAAAAATTCCCGATTGTTAGCGAAAGATGAATTGATCAAGTCTTAATTGATCAAATTCTGATCATCATAGATAAATAATTTCCTACAGTGCATGTGAATATTTCTCCAGCCGAAAACAGGAGTCATTGCATGCCACATCTTGAAGCCGTACCCGCCTCGACACGCGCCGATGTCTGGGCCGTGAACACGGCGCCTTGCACCGTGCGTTATCACATTGTGGCGGAGGCTGAAGCCGATGTGCTGTGCCGCGCACTGAACCTGTTTGCCTTACAGCAGTTAATTCCGCAGCACGTGGAAGTGATGCGCGAAGACGATGTGTTACGCATTGAAATCATCAGCAATGAGCAAAGCTGGCACCGCGCCCAGGTGATTGGCGAAAAGTTGCGCAACCTGGTGAGTGTCTGTGAACTGGTGATGCATGAGGTGGCGTGCGTCCCGTCCCGCCTGCTAACGCGCTCGCAATAACCCGTATTAATTGGTAGTCGCGCCGCCCAAGTGCGCGGCTAGGCTTGGGTATTCATGGCCAGACAAGGACCTGTCTGCGCTTGTGCATTACTAAGGAGTCTTCATGCACGCCCACCCTGCCGCCGATCGCCCGCTTGACCTTGAACAGCTCCTGCCGGGGCTTGTGGCTCAAGGTTTAATAGCCCGGCCACTGGCCGATCAGGCTTTGAATCGTTATCGCACAACCTGCCACGACCCCGTCCACCCGCTGGTGTACCTGGCGACACAGCAATTACCCGATCTCACCCGCCCCGGCAAAACCCTCACCCTTGAGCACCTCACGGCGTGGCTTGCGCAACAATGCGGGCAGCCCTACGTGCGCCTTGACCCCTTGAAAATTGATGCCGCCAGCATCACCGGGCTCATGTCCAGCGCGTTCGCTCAACGCCATCAAATACTTGCCATTGCAGCCGATCAAACCTCAATCACCGTTGCCAGCGCACAACCCAATGTGAAGGGCTGGGAGGCCGATTTGCGGCAAGCCCTCAATCGCCCAATCAAGCGGGTGATTGCCAACCCGCTTGAGATTGCCAGGCTGGGAACGGAACTGTTCCGTTTGGCCAAATCCGTGACCGGGGCAGCGCTCACTGATCAAAAAACCAGCTCCCTGCCCAACCTTGAGCAGTTGCTTAACCTTGGCGCAGGCAATCAGGAACCCGATGCCAACGATGCCCATATCGTTCATATCGTCGACTGGTTGTTTCAGCACGCGTTCGAACAGCGGGCCAGCGATATCCATATCGAACCCCGGCGCGAGCAAGGGGCCGTGCGATTGCGCATTGATGGCATTCTGCACAACGTTTATCACTTTCCGGTACACGTCACGACCGCAGTGGTCAGCCGCCTGAAAAGCCTGGGCCGTATGAATGTCGCTGAAAAACGCAAACCTCAAGACGGCCGCATCAAAACCAAAACCCCGGCAGGTGCCGAAGTCGAGCTGCGGCTCGCCACCCTGCCCACCGCTTTTGGCGAAAAAATGGTGCTGCGGATTTTCGACCCGCACGTTTTACTCAAGGGGTTTGACCAGCTCGGCTTCAGCGCTGAAGACATCCAGCGCTGGGACCATATGACCCGTCAGCCCAACGGCATTATTTTGATCACAGGCCCCACGGGGTCGGGTAAAACCAGCACGTTGTACGCAACGCTCAAGCAGTTGGCCACGCCGCAGAGCAACGTGTGCACGCTTGAAGATCCGATTGAAATGGTTGAGCCTGCCTTCAACCAGACACAGGTGCAGCCCAACATAGATCTAACCTTTGCCAACGGGGTGCGTGCGCTTATGCGACAAGACCCTGACATCATCATGCTCGGTGAAATACGCGACCTGGAAACCGCTGAAATGGCGATTCAAGCCGCACTGACCGGGCACTTGGTTTTGTCGACGTTGCACACCAACGATGCACCCGGGGCCATTAGCCGTTTACAGGAACTCGGCGTGGCGCCCTATTTGATCAAAGCCACCTTGCTGGGGGTGATGGCCCAACGATTGATACGAATCTTATGCCCGGACTGCAAAAGCGAGCACAGCGTGTCACCCGATGATTGGCACTACTTCGCACCCGACAGTCCCGCGCCCTCCAGCGTTTTTGATGCCACAGGCTGCGATCACTGTCGGGAGACTGGCTACAACGGCCGAGCTGGCATTTACGAAATCATGTTGATGACTGACACGCTCAAGACCTTTATTAGCCATGACACTGATATCAACGTGCTGCGCAGAGCGGCGTGCGCCGAAGGCATGCGCCACTTAAGACTGGCGGCGGCGCACAAAGTGGCGACAGGGGTAACTTCCATGCATGAAGCATTACGCGTCAGCACCGTTTAGTTGAATTATTTTGAACACTATTTAACCGATTCTGGTGTGTGCGCGAGGGATAAAAATTTTTCGAATTTATCTCGAGTCACCTCAAACTTAACGCCGCCCAGGCTGCCTATGAGGTCAACAACCTCGAGCATGCTATTCGCAACCTTCTGCAAACCAACATTCGAACAGTGCTTGGCTCAATGGAGCTGGATGCCATGCTCAGCCAGCGTGACGGTATCAATGAAAAACTGTTGCGCACGGTCGATGAAGCAACAGCTCCATGGGGGATCAAAATTACTCGAATCGAGATTAAAGACATCAGCCCGCCAGCAGATTTGATGGCCGCCATGTCAGGCCAAATGAAAGCCGAACGAATCAAGAGAGCTCTAATCCTTGAAGCCGAAGGTTTGTGCGCCTCTGCAATTTTGACGGCTGAGGGTAAAAAAAAGCCCAAATTCTGGAAGCTGAAGGCGGTCGTCAGGCAGCATTTCTCGCATCTGAAGCCCGTGAGCGTCAGGCGGAAGCAGAGGCGCGCGCCACGCCTCATTCGCTAAAACAAAGAGCTGAGGCATGTGGGAATTCATGCAAAGCCTCAACCACTGGGACTGGCTGGCACTCGCTGCAGTGCTGCTGACCTTAGAGGTGTTCGGTGCCTGGCTTGCCGCTTGTATGGATGGCTGAAGGGCCTGACGCCGAGGTGGGCACTGCCGTTCGGGTGATCGCTCAGAATGGGGTCGTGATTGTCGTGGAAATTGTGACGTAAGGTTACGGAACTCTCTAACACTGACTAGAATCAAAGTTGTTAGTTAATTTATCCGGAGTTTCCCATCATGCGTCTCAAATATGCTGTTGCCGCTGCCGCTTTGTTGACCCTTCCTGTTGGCTCAGCGATGGCCGACAGCTTCTGGCGCAACGTCCTGTCGTCCGGTGCGACCACCGGTTCCACCTACCTGACGTTCAAAAAAGACCGTAAGGTAATCGCCGCTCAAGATGACGCGGGCAGTTTTGTGGCCAGCAACGGCGAGATTCGTGGCCCGTACCTGGAATCCGCCATGCAGCAAGTGCGCGCTGAGAACCCGAACTTGAAAGTCAGTGACATGGACCTGGCCAATGCGATTCTGGCGAAAAATGCGACGGCTGAATAAATCCGGTCTGTAGTCGCTGAGGCACTGCATGCGGGGCTGCGATCACTGAGTAAGTGATTGCAGCCCCGTGCCTCGCCACCAACGTCAGCCGTTAACGCGATGCAATCCAGCGCTTCATTCAGCCTTCATACAGAAATTTCACCTGATGTGATTCATCCTCTGGGTATGATTTGAACCTTGTGCTATTGCTCTATGGTCACTCATTCCTCATTCACATCGGACGTCATGCCTTTATGAGCTCGCTGCCTTTCCTGCCTTTTTCCAAACCAACCATTGATGAAGCCACCATTGCTGCCGTGGGCGACGTGTTGCGCTCGGGCTGGATCACCAGCGGGCCAAAGGTTCAGGCATTCGAGGCGCAATTATCGGCGTACTTTGGCGGGCGCCCGGTGCGCACGTTCAATTCCGGAACCTGCACCATGGAAATCGCCCTGCGCATTGCCGGTATCGGGGCCGGTGACGAAGTCATTACGACACCGATTTCCTGGGTAGCCACGGCCAACGTAATTCTCGAAGTCGGCGCCACACCGGTGTTCGCCGATATTGATCCGATTACGCGCAATATCGACCTGAAAAAAGTCGAAGCCGCGATCACGCCGCGCACCAAAGCCATTATTCCGGTGTACCTCTCCGGCCTCCCAGTGGATATGGATGCGCTGTACGCCCTGGCCAAGAAACACAGCCTGCGTGTGGTCGAAGACGCGGCCCAGGCGCTGGGCTCCAGCTGGGACGGACAGCGAATCGGTGCACGCGGTGATTTTGTGTCTTTCAGTTTTCAGGCCAACAAGAACATCACCTCGTCTGAGGGTGGGTGCCTGGTGCTCAATAACGAAGACGAAGCACGACTGGCGGAAAAATACCGCCTGCAAGGTGTCACCCGTACCGGCTTCGATGGGCTGGATGTTGACGTACTGGGTGGCAAGTTCAACATGACTGACATTGCGGCTGCCATCGGTCTGGGGCAGTTCGCTCATATCGAGGCGATTACCGCGCACCGTCGCGAACTGGCCAGGCATTATTTCGAGTGTTTCGGCGCTGGCTTTGAAGCCGAATACGGCGCGCAATTGCCTGTGGCTGATTTCAGCAATACCAATTGGCATTTGTTCCAGCTGGTATTGCCTGAACGCAAGGACGGCCAACCGGCACGGGCAACGTTCATGAAAGAGATGCAGGCATTGGGAGTGGGCGTGGGCTATCACTACCCACCCATTCACTTGCTGAGCTTGTACCGCGCGCAAGGTTTCAAAGAAGGAATGTTCCCTGTCGCAGAACGCGTAGGGCGACTGATTGTGTCATTGCCGATGTTTACAGCCATGACCAAAGCCGATGTCGAACGGTCGGTTAATGCCGTAAAGACTGTGTTGCAAAACGCGTAACCGGTTTTCGCTGCCGGTAGAGATATCTGCCGGCAGCAAAGGTCCTGTCGGACTTACTCGCCGATGGCGGCTTTGTAACCAGCAGCATCCAGCAGTTTGTCCAACTCAGCGGTATTGCCTGGCTTGAGTTTGAAGATCCAGCTCCCGTAAGGTTCGCTGTTCAGGTATTCAGGACTGTTTGCCAGGTCTTCATTGACGGCTATCACTTCACCCGACACAGGCGCATAAATATCAGAGGCGGCCTTTACCGATTCAACAACGCCTGCCACGTCACCTGCGGAAAAGACTTTGCCCACTTCGGCCAACTCAACGAACACCACATCCCCCAACGCTTCCTGAGCGTGATCACTGATACCTACAGTGACAGTGCCGTCTGCTTCCAGACGGGCCCACTCGTGACTTTCAGCAAAGCGCAACTCAGCAGGGATCAGGCTCATATTCAGTGTCCTCAAGAAGAAATGTCAGCGGCCTGCACACAGCGCAAGCCTGCCGGTAAAGGTTAGATCAAGGCTTTGCCATGACGTACAAATGTGGGTTTCACCACGCGAACCGGGTACCACTTGCCACGAATTTCGACTTCAGCACGGTCAGCCGTAGCGATCGGAACGCGGGCCAAGGCTATCGATTTGCTTAGCGTAGGAGAGAAACTACCACTGGTTATCTCTCCTTCGCCAACATCAGCGATACGAACGACCTGATGAGCACGTAGGACGCCTCGCTCTTCCAATACCAAACCCACCAGTTTCAACTGCACGCCGCCTGCTTTTTCGGCCTCCAGCGCTTCGCGCCCGATGAACGCGCGCGAAGCGGGTTCCCAGGCAATGGTCCACGCCATGTTGGCGCACAGGGGCGAGACCGACAGGTGGATGTCCTGACCATACAGGTTCATGCCAGCCTCAAGCCGCAACGTGTCGCGCGCGCCGAGTCCGATTGGGGAGATACCTGCGCCGACCAGATCGTTGAAGAACGCGGGCGCTTGATCGGCGGGGAGCATGATTTCAAGCCCGTCTTCGCCGGTATACCCGGTGCGGGCAATGAACCAGTCGCCCACGTCCAGCCCTTCGAACGGTTTGAGCTGGTGAATCACCTCGCTGCGGGCCTGACTCACCAGTTCGGCAACCTTGTGCCGGGCCTGCGGGCCCTGAATCGCCAGTAACGCCAGCTCCGGGCGCTCCTGCACCTGCACGTCATAACCTCGGGATTGAGCCGTCATCCACGCCAGATCCTGATCGCGGGTCGCTGCGTTGACCACCAACCGGTAACCGTCGGCCCTGAGGTAAACGATCATATCGTCGACCACGCCGCCCTTTTCATTGAGCATCGCGCTGTACAGCGCACGGCCTGGTGTTTGAAGGCGTTCGACATCATTGGCCAGCAAGTACTGAAGCCATTCCCTGGCCTGCGCTCCGCCGACATCAATCACGGTCATGTGCGAGACATCAAATACTCCACAGTCCCGACGCACCTCGTGGTGTTCCTCCACCTGCGAGCCGTAATGCAAAGGCATGTCCCAACCGCCAAAATCGACCATCTTCGCGCCGAGGGCGAGATGCAGGTCATACATAGGCGTACGCTGTCCCATGGGTTCCTCCTTCCGGGATTGGCGAAGGTGCGGGCAGGCGTGCAAAGCGTTTCAAGCTAGTTAAGTCAGCTTTCTTACGCTGCGCAGGGAACCTGGCCTGATTGACAGACCGCACCGAATGCCGCGCATTGTAGCCGCATGCCGGTGCACTGACACCTAGCCGATTCGATGGGCCGAACGTCGAATCAACCCGATGACCGGCAACAAGCCCACCAGTACCAGTGTCAGGGCGGGCAAGGAGGCGCGAGCCCATTCGCCTTCACTGGTCATTTCGAAGATGCGCACGGCCAGTGTGTCCCAACCGAAGGGCCGCATTAGAAGGGTTGCGGGCATTTCCTTGAGCACGTCGACAAACACCAGCAGCGCCGCACTCAATGTCCCCGGCAATAACAGCGGTAGATACACTTTGAAAAACAGTCGCGGGCCACTTACACCCAAGCTGCGGGCAGCTTCGGGCAAAGACGGACGGATGCGCGCCAGGCTGTTTTCGAGCGGGCCATAAGCGACGGCGATAAAGCGCACCAGATAGGCCAACAACAAGGCTGACAGGCTGCCCAGTAGCAACGGCTTGCCCGCCCCGCCCAGCCAGCCCGAAAGTGGAATGACCAGTTCGCGGTCCAGATAACTGAATGCCAACATGATCGACACGGCCAATACCGAACCGGGCAGCGCGTAGCCCAGGTTGGCAAGGCTCACTCCGGCACGGATAGTCGGTGTCGGCGCCTGACGCCGGGCAAACGCCAGTACCAGAGCCACACAGACAGTGATGAGCGCCGCCATGCTACCCAAATACAAGGTGTGCAGAATCAGGCCTGTATAACGCTCATCGAGGTCAAACCGCCCGCGCAGCCAAAACCACACCATCAGTTGCAACATCGGGATCACAAATGCACAGGCAAACACCAATGAGCACCACCCGCTGGCCAGCCAAGCCTTAGGCCCGGAGAGGTGATAGAGGGCTTTGCCACGCGGACGCTCATTACTCGCACGGCTGGCGCCCCGGGCGCGGCGTTCGCCATAGAGCACGATCATAACCACCAATAGCAGCAGGCTGGCCAGTTGCGCGGCGGTTGAGAGACTGAAAAAACCGTACCAGGTTTTGTAGATCGCCGTGGTGAACGTGTCGAAATTGAACACCGACACGGCGCCAAAATCAGCCAGCGTCTCCATCAGCGCCAGCGCCACCCCCGCACCGATCGCCGGGCGCGCCATGGGCAACGCCACGCGCCAGAATGCCTGCCACGGGCTCTGACCTAAAACCCGCGCCGCCTCCATCAAGCCTTTGCCCTGGGCCAGAAAGGCCGTGCGCGCCAGCAAATAGACATACGGGTAAAACACCAGAATCAGCACGATGATCACGCCGCCGGTTGAGCGCACACGAGGCAGACGCAACCCCATGCCGAACCATTCGCGCAGGAGCGTTTGCACGGGCCCGGCGAAGTCCAGCAAGCCGACGAATACAAACGCCAGCACATAGGCCGGGATCGCAAACGGTAGCATCAGCGCCCAGTCCAGCCAGCGCCTGCCGGGGAATTCGCACAAACTGGTGAGCCACGCGAGGCTGACACCCAGCAGCGTGACGCCTACCCCTACCCCCGCAATCAGCGTCAGCGTGTTGCCCAGCAGACGCGGCATTTGCGTGTCCCACAAATGGCTCCAGATCTGTGTATCCACACTTTGCCAGGACAGCAGCAATACACTCAGGGGCAAAAGCACCAGAGCAGCAATGGTAAAAACCAGCGGATACCAGCGACGTTGGGCGGGATGTGCCACAAAGGACTCTCGGAAGATAGGAGGGACGAGGATTGTAGGTTGCGTTGCGACACGATGTGGAAGGGTTTAGCCCTCGCGCCAGCCCTCTTTCACGGTAGAGGGCCAGGGCGAAGGTGTGCGTTACATTCGACTCAATTCCAGCCTGCGCGGTCCATCATGCGGATAGCTTCAGCCTGACGCTTGCCCGCCACTTCAACCGGCAGGGCGTCTGCCTTGAACTCACCCCAACTGGCCACTTCAGCAGAAGGTGGAACGCTTGGGTTCGCCGGGAATTCCTGGTTGGTGCCTGCAAAGATCGACTGCGCCTCAGGCGTGGTCATCCACTCCACCAGTGCCTTGGCGGCTTCTGGATGCGGAGCGTATTGGGTCAAGCCAATACCCGACAGGTTGACGTGGACACCGCGATCAGCCTGATTGGGCCAAAACAACTTCACGGCCAGATCAGGTTTCTGCTTGTGCAGGCGGCCGTAGTAGTACGTGTTGACGATGCCTACGTCGCATTGACCGGCGTTGATCGCCTCCAGCACTGCGATGTCATCCGAGAACACGTCGGTGGACAGGTTGTTCACCCAGCCCTTGAGGATCTCTTCGGTTTTGTCGGCCCCATTCACTTCAATCATGGTGGCGGTCAGCGACTGGTTGTACACCTTTTTGGCCGTGCGCAGGCACAGGCGGCCTTCCCACTCTTTATTCGCCAAGGCTTCGTAGGTGGACAGTTCTTCAGGCTTAACGCGGTCAGTGGAATAGGCGATGGTGCGCGCGCGCAGGCTCAGGCCCGTCCATGCGTGGGAAGAAGACCGGTATTGCGGCGGGATGTTTTTGTCGATCACTGCGGAGGTGAACGGCTGCAGAATGCCCATTTGCTCGGCTTGCCACAGGTTGCCTGCGTCGACGGTCAACAACAGGTCAGCAGTAGCGTTCTGGTCTTCTGCCTTGATGCGCTGCATGAGCGGCGCTTCCTTGTCAGTGATGAACTTGACCTTGACCCCGGTTTTCGCGGTGTAGGCGTCAAATACCGGCTTGATCAACTCGTCAATACGCGAGGAGTAAACCACCACTTCGTCGGCAGCATAAACGCTGCTCGCAAAAACGGTCAGGGCCAGGGCAGTCAGTAGACGCTTGGGTGCCAACATGAGGGGCGGTCTCTCTAGATGCGAATCGGGCGTAAATGGTAGTGAATCACATTTGCCAGCTCAACCTAACTCGCCCCCGAGGCGTTACCAGATGTTGCAAGCGCAAGCAGGGAGGCGATCACGGCTTGGCCAATGGCGGCAAATCCCCGGTCAACCCTAGTGCTTGACGCACGAATACTGCTTTAGCCTCGGGCATTTGGTTAACCCATTTCAGGCCGCTGTTGCGCAGTAGGCGTGCGGTGAGTGAATCCGCCTGGAACAGTCGCTGAAAACCTTCCATCGCGGCCATCAACGCCAGATTGTGCGGCATGCGACGACGTTCGAAACGGCTTAATACTTTGATATCGGCAAGACACTCGCCACGATCCACGCCATGCAACAGCACGTGCGCCAACACCGCAGCGTCGAGGAAACCGAGGTTAACGCCCTGCCCGGCCAACGGGTGAATGGTGTGCGCGGCATCGCCAATCAGCGCCAGCCCATGCGCCACATAGCGTTTGGCGTGACGTTGACGCAATGGCACGCAGACCCGCGGGTCTGCGCTCAGTACCGACCCCAGTCGGCCTTCAAACGCCAGCTCCAGCTCATGGCAGAACCCGTCGTCATCCAGTGCCATCAGACGCTGAGCGTCTTCAGGCGTGGTGGACCAGACAATCGAGCACCAGTCCTGCTGGCCATCGCGCTCCAACGGTAAAAATGCCAAAGGCCCATGGTCAGTGAATCGCTGCCAGGCGGTTTGCTGATGCGGCTGGGCGCACCGCACACTGGTAACAATGGCGTGATGCATGTAGTCCCATTCACGGGTCTGACAGCCCGTCAGGCGGCGCACCGCCGAGTTGGCGCCATCAGCCGCGATCACCAGCGGAGCGCGCAAGGTGCGACCGTCCGCCAGTGTCAGCAGCCACTCGTCACCCGAGCGGCGCATTTGCTCCAGTCGCGCATTGGCCAGCAATTCGATATCGCTGCTCTGCAAACACGCCAGCAACGCATCCTGCACGACGCGATTTTCGACGATATGACCCAGTACGTCGGCATGCACGCTGGCTGCCGAGAAATGGATCTGGCCCGTTCCGCTGCCGTCCCACACGTGCATGTGCGAATACGGGCTGACCCGACGGCCGACAATCCCGTCCCACGCACCCAAGCGTTGCAGAATGCGCTGGCTGGCAGCCGACAAGGCGCTGACACGAGGCTCAAAGGTATCAGCCGGGCTGAACGGTGTAACGCTCAGCGGCCCGCCATCGAGCAGCAGGATTTTCAACCCACTGTCCTTGAGCGCCAGCGCCAAGGCGCTTCCGACCATTCCGGCCCCAACAATCAGCAGATCTGCGCGCATTTCCATGCTTTAAGCCTGTGTCGTGAGCGGCAAGCGCCGCACGTGAAAAAAGGATCGACAAGGAACGCGAACGCTCCCGCCATCGTCAAATGTCTGCGCGGGCGCCCAACCCCATGGCCTGACGGGCAAACCAGCGTTTGGCCGGAGGCAGCAAATCAAGACCCAGCAGGCCCAGGTTGCGACCGAACGACACCAGCGTCTGATCGCTGCCAAACAGGCGCGTCACCTGATCCGAGAAGCCAATCGTCAATTGCTGATCGCGTTGTTGGCGCTGTTGATAACTCAACAGCGTGGCAAGGTCACCGGGGTGTCTGTCGCTCGCCAGCAACGCTTCAGCCAAGGCTTGCGCATCGCGCAGCGACAGGTTGAAACCCTGACCAGCAATCGGATGCAGGCTGTGGGCGGCATTACCCAGCACGGCCAGGTGCGGGCGTACTTGCTCTTGCGCCTCGATCAGCGTCAGCGGGTACAAATGCCGCGCCCCCACTTGCTTGAGGGTGCCCAGACGATAACCGAACACGCCCTGCAACTCGCTGAGGAAGCTACGCTCATCCAGCGCGGCCAGACGCTCGGCGTCCATTCCCAAGCGGGTCCACACCAACGCGCAGCGGTTTTCCGGCAGCGGCAGCAAGGCCATTGGGCCTTCGTCCGTAAAGCGCTCAAAGGCCATCCCGCAATGGGCTTCGCTCGGGGTGATGTTGGCGATCAGCGCGCTTTGGTCATAAGGACGCTTACTGACATGAATCCCCAACTGCTCACGCAGGTTCGAACGCCCGCCGTCGGCCAGCACGGCCAGGTCGCAGTCGAGCGTGGTCTCATCGTTGAGGGTGAGGCGATAACCGTCTTCGAGAGGCTGCATGTGGATAACTTCGGCCGGGCAGCGCCAGGTGATGACGTCAGGGTCCAGGTGTTTCCACAGGCACTGGCCGAGCCAGGCGTTCTCGACCACGTAGCCAAGCGCCGGGACGCCTTCTTCAATGGCGGACAACCGCGCGGTCGAAAAACGCCCGCGGTCGGACACATGAATGTCTTTGATCGGTTCGGCGCGGCCAGCGATTGACTGCCACAGCCCCAGTCGTTCGTAGATCTGTCGGGCGCCATAGCTCAATGCCGAAGAACGGGCATCGTAGCTGGGCTGGTAGCTGTTGCCGGGCGCGAAAGGTTCGATCAGGACGATTTTCCAGCCCCGCGCTTTGGCCCCGGCCTGCAATGCCAGCGCCAGGCTCGCGCCCACCAGCCCGCCACCGATGATGGCCAGATTGACTCGACTCATGCTACGTTCACCTTGGCTGCGGCCATCAAGGCTTCGATATCGGCTACCGTTTTCGGCACGTCGCCCGTCAAAATCTCACACCCGTTTTTGGTGACCACTACGTCGTCCTCGATCCGCACACCGATGCCGCGCCATTTTTTGGCGACGGCTTGATTGTTCGGGCTGATGTAGATGCCGGGTTCAACGGTGAGGGTCATGCCGACTTCCAGCACGCGCCACTCTCCCCCGACCTTGTACTCACCCACGTCATGCACATCCAGCCCCAGCCAATGCCCGGCACGGTGCATGTAAAACGCTTTGTAGGCTTCGCTGGCGATCAGTTCCTCCACGTCGCCCTGCAATAACCCGAGCGCCACCAACCCCGCCGTTATCACTTTAACCGTGGCTTCGTGGGCTTGATTCCAGTGCTTATTCGGCGCGATCTCAGCGAACGCGGCTTCTTGCGCCGCCAGCACCACGCCATAAATCGCCTTTTGCTCGGGCGAAAATCTCCCGTTGACCGGGAAGGTACGGCTGATATCGCTGGCATAGCAGTCGATCTCGCAGCCCGCATCAATCAGCACCAGATCGCCGTCCTTGAGCAGGGCGTCGTTCTCTTGGTAGTGGAGGATGCAGCTGTTGTCACCCGAAGCGACAATCGAGCCATACGCTGGCATTTTTGCCCCGCTTTTCCGGAATTCATAATCCAGCTCTGCTTCCAGGCTGTATTCATGCAAACCAGGACGGCTGGCTTGCATGGCACGGACATGGGCACGGGCCGAAATCTGCGCCGCGTGGCGCATGACTTTTAATTCTGCCGCCGATTTATACAGGCGCATGTCATGCAGCAGATGATCCAGGGCAACAAATTCGTTGGGCGGCTGAGCGCCGAGGCTGGCCTTGGAGCGGATGGTATTGATCCACTCCATTACATGGCGATCGAATTCCGGGTTGCTGCCCATCGCCGAATACACACGGTCGCGTCCCTCAATCAGACCCGGCAGGATGTCGTCGATGTCGGTAATGGGGAATGCGTCGTGCGCACCAAAATCGCGCATGGCGCCTTCTTGCCCGGCCCGCAGGCCGTCCCACAGCTCGCGCTCTGGGTTGCGTTCGCGGCAAAACAGTACAAATTCGCCATGGGCTCGGCCGGGGATCAACACAATGACCGCTTCTGGCTCGGGGAAACCGCTCAGGTATTGGAAGTTACTTTCCTGACGGTACACGTGCTCAACGTCACGATTACGAATCGCCACAGGGGCCGCCGGCAATATTGCGATGCTGTTGGGCCCCATCTGCGCCATGAGCGCCTTGCGGCGGCGTGCGTATTCCGATTTCGGGATATGAATCATGGGCAGACGGGTTTCCTCTTGGCGATCGATCAGTGCAGCGAAGGCTTGGCGGCCGCAGGCTCTTCAGGCTTTTTAGTTTCGGTGTACAGCAACAGCGGCGCGACGCGCAGGTATTCCATCACTTCCATGTAATCGCTTTCGCCATCGTCAGATTCTTCAAGCGCATCTTGCACCTGCGCGATGGCCGCCAAGTCTTGCAGCACTTCGCGACCTTCATTGCTCAACGCGTTATCGCGGTAATTAAGACCGAAACCGGCCAGGAAGCCCTGACACCATTCGCCCAAAGCAATGGCGCGGTCAGTCAGTGGCGCGTCGTCTGTCGGCAGCAACAGCACAACGGTCATGTCGTCACTGGTCAGCTCACCCTTGACCATCTCTTGCAAACCAATCAAGGCATTGCGTACGTTGTCACTGATTTCAGTTTCGCTCTGGAACAGCTCAGCGGCATCAGCCAGCCAGCCATCATGGTCAAAGCCAACGCCGGCCGCACTGCGGCCCAGCAGCAGGCCATGCAACTCGGCAGGCGATACGTTATGGCCGCTGGTGCTCAGCAGGGTGGCAAAGGCTTGGTACGGGGAGTTCTGAATAGGCATGGTCAGCTAGGCGCCAAGCGGCGCTATGTCTAGAATGGAGGCCTTGTATCCTAGCATCGGCAGACGAGCCAGACCATCAAGGCGTCAACTCGCCTGATCGTCCCCACCCATCAGAAAATACACAGTAGGACACAATGGAAGACACCGACCTGCATGAACTGATGGCCAGGCTCGAACTCCTGATTAGCCGGGTCGAGCAACTTAAAAGTCAAAACGGACTCTTACTAGCTCAGGAAAAGACTTGGCGCGAGGAACGCGCGCACCTCATTGAAAAAAACGAAATCGCCCGACACAAGGTGGAATCGATGATTTCGCGCCTCAAAGCCCTGGAGCAAGACTCATGAGTTCAAGCAATAGCGTCACCGTGCATATCCTCGATAAAGAATATTCGATCATGTGCCCCCAGGAAGAACGGACCAACCTGGTGAGCGCCGCCCGTTATCTGGACGGCAAAATGCGCGAAATCCGCAGCAGCGGCAAAGTGATTGGCGCCGATCGCATCGCCGTAATGGCCGCGCTCAATATCACTCACGATCTGCTGCACAAGCAGGAGGTCGCTGAAGTTCAGACCAGCAGCTCAACCCGAGAACAAGTGCGCGACCTGCTGGAACGCGTTGATTTGGTGCTTGCCACTGATCCGAACGAACGTCAAAGCTGATTCAAAAGGTTTCTTTGGGGTATACTCGCGCCACTCCCTGGAGTATTCGCCAGTTAGCGATGTCCCTGAGCCGATTCGCATTACCCTGGAGCTTGCACGTTGGACCGGTGTGCATGTCCGCTCGACGGAAAGCCTTAAGGTCTACTGCAACTTCCACCTTGAACTTTCGGGTTCAAGGGCCAAGCCGACAGCGGTACGTCGGGGAGCCTGATTTTTCCAGTGCAATGCCAGCCCTCCGCTGGCATTGGCTTTCTCGGTGTCGACCTTGAACAGCACGCCACCTACCCGCCCGCAACTTCGCCGCCAACTGCGCAGCGCCCGCCGCGAACTTTCGCCTTGCGCGCAACGTCTGGCAGCCCGTGGCCTGTACCGGCAACTGGCGCAACATCCTCTGTTCCGCCGCGCCAAACACATTTCCCTTTATTTGCCCACCGACGGTGAAATCGACCCGCGCCTGCTGCTGCGTGAAGCGCAACGCCGGGGCAAGATCACGTACCTGCCTGTACTCAGCGCATGGCCCCGGACCAAAATGGTGTTTCAACGTATCGCCCCCGGCGAGAAGCTGATCCCCAACCGCTTCCGAATTCTCGAACCGCGCATCAATCATGCACGCCAACGCAAGGTCTGGACACTCGACCTGGTGTTGCTGCCATTGGTGGGATTCGATCCGAACGGTGGACGGCTGGGCATGGGCGGCGGGTTTTATGACCGCAGCCTTGCGTATCTGGCACGTCGACAATGCTGGCGCAAGCCGACACTGCTAGGCCTGGCCCACGAATGCCAAAAGGTCGAAAACCTGACTCAAGCCAGCTGGGACGTGCCGTTACAAGGCACCGTTTCGGACAAGCAGTGGTATGTCGCCCACACGTCACCAGGGCATCACGCGACGCGCGATGCCTGAAAAGTCGTTAACGCAAGAAAGTTTAGCGTTTGAAAGGTTGTACTTGCTGTTGAGCCAGTTCAATCGGCGCATCGGTCGAGTTGGACCACAAACTTTGCGCATACCCCGTTGTAACTACGCCCAAACCGAACAAAAAAGCCAAAACCCACAGTACATCCGGTTTGCGTTTCATCGATTGCCCCCCTTCAGGCAAATCAACACGATGACAGCAACGGTTTTTGTTATAGGCCGTGCAGCAGCGTCAAGCTTAAAATCCCGGCATTCTGCGACAACCGGTAACGACACGCAAACGATGGCGTCAACCGGCTGTCGGTTTAACAAGATGTTTCAAGAAAGATGATTCGCATCATGTTTCAGGAGAAGAAAAATGGCCTATTGGTTGATGAAATCCGAGCCTGACGAGTTCTCGATCAACGACTTGCAGAAAATCGGTGAAGCCCGCTGGGACGGGGTCCGTAACTACCAGGCGCGTAACTTCATGCGTGCGATGGCGGTGGGCGATGAGTTCTTTTTCTACCATTCCAGTTGCCCGCAGCCTGGCATTGCAGGGATTGGCCGCATCGTCGAAGCCGCTTACCCCGACCCAACCGCGCTCGACCCCGAAAGCCATTACTTCGACCCCAAAGCCAGTACCGAGAAAAACCCGTGGAGTGCGTTGCAAGTGGCCCACGTGCAAACCTTTCCTCAGGTGATCAAACTCGATTATCTAAAACAACAGACGGCGCTGGCCGAGATGCCCCTGGTCCAAAAAGGCAGCCGTCTTTCAGTCATGCCCGTCACAGCCGAACAATGGGCGACGGTACTGACACTGCTCTGACACACAGCCAACACCTGTAGGCACAAGCGTGCCCCGGCACACAGAAAAAATCACTTCGGCAATACCGTCCATTAGCGTCTAGGCTTTGGCCTTCCTTTGACTGGCATCAAACCGCCCCGGCAGTGAGACCGTCAAACTAGAGCGCTCTGTGAGACAGGATGTTGGCATGTCGAAGAACCACCGTGTATCCCATTATTTCGTTATTCCGTTGGTGATCCTGCTGGTGGCAGCAGGCGGGTTCGGTTACTGGAAATCCCAGCATGACCGCCTCCCCGAAGGCATCAGCATGGGCAACGGCCGACTCGAATCCACGGAAGTCCAAATCGCCGCCAAAATCCCCGGCCGCCTTGCCGAAGTGCTGGTCGACGAAGGTGATCGCGTGACCAAGGGCCAACTCCTGGCCCGCATGGACACACGCACCCTCGAGGCCTCGCGTAATCAGGCCGAGGCCGAGGTGCTGCGGGCCCGGCAAACCCTGGCTGCCAACGAGGCCAACGTACAACTGCGCCAAAGCGAAAAGCTGCTCGCCAGTCAGGAGCTCAAACGTTTCCGGCAACTGGCCCAGCGCGGCTTTGCCAGTGGCCAGCAACTGGATCAGCAACAGGCTCGTTTTGACACCAGCAACGCTGCCGTAGTCGCTGCACAAGCTCAAGTGGCCGCCGCCAGGGCCGCGATTCACGCCAGCGAAGCTCAAGTAGCGCAGCTCACCAGCGAAATCGACGACAGCAGCCTGCGCGCGCCCATCGACGGCGTGATCCAACTGCGCCTTGCCGAGCCCGGCGAAGTACTGGGCTCGGGCGGACGCGTGTTCATGATGATCGACCCCAGCGACCAGTACATGAACCTGTACTTGCCCGCCTCGGTGGTCGGCAAACTGACCGTCGGCGCGCAGGCACGCATCCTGCTCGACGCCCTGCCCGACAAGCCCCTACCCGCAAAAATCAGTTTCGTGGCGGCCAAATCGCAGTTCACCCCAAAAGAAGTCGAAACCCGCGACGAGCGTCAAAAACTGGTGTTCCGCGTCAAACTTCGCCTCACCGATCCGAGCGCCGTGCCGCAAGCCAAGCCCGGCATGCCGGGCGCCGGTTACGTGCGCACTGCCGACGTGGACTGGCCGGCTAATCTGCAATGAGCGACCTGGCCCTCAACGCCAGTGGCATCAGCCACCGTTACGGCAAGCAGCAGGCGCTGCTCGATATCACCTTCAGTTTGCCCAAAGGCACGCGCTGCGGGCTGATCGGCCCGGACGGTGCGGGCAAGTCGAGCTTGCTGGGGCTGATTGCCGGGGTCAAAAAGCTTCAGCAAGGCAGCCTTGAAGTGCTTGGCGGGCCGATTGACGATCGCCGCCATCGCAACACGCTCTACCCGTTGATTGCTTTCATGCCCCAAGGGTTGGGCGGCAACCTGTACCCGGAGTTGTCGATCAGCGAAAACATTCGCTTTTTCGGCACCTTGTTTGGTCTGTCCAAAGACGACTGCGAACAACGCATGGCCAACTTGCTCAAGGCCACGGACCTTGAGCGATTTGCCGAACGTCCGGCGGGTAAGTTGTCCGGGGGGATGAAGCAAAAGCTCGGGCTGTGTTGCGCGCTGATTCACGAGCCCGACCTGCTGATCCTTGACGAACCCACCACCGGCGTCGACCCGCTTTCCCGTCGGCGCTTCTGGGAACTGGTTGACGACGTACGCAGCCAGCGCCCGCAGCTGACTCTGCTGGTTGCCACGGCCTACATGGAAGAGGCGGAACAGTTCGAGCACTGCCTGATGCTCGACCGCGGCACATTGATTGCTACCGGGCTCACGCAGGAACTGGCGGCGATCACTGCCACCGGCAAACTGGACGAAGCGTTTACCCACTATCAGGGCGACACCGGCCACAGCAACGAACCGTTGGTGATTCCGCCACGGGTCAGCGACAACAGCGATATCGCCATCGAAGCCCATGACCTGACCCTCAAATTCGGCGATTTTACCGCCGTGAATAACGTCAGTTTCGCCATCGGACGCGGCGAAATCTTCGGTTTTCTGGGCTCCAACGGTTGTGGCAAAACCACCACCATGAAAGTGCTGACCGGACTTATGCCCGCCACCGAAGGCAGCGCCAAACTGCTCGGTAATCCGGTGGATGCCAAAGACCTGGCTACGCGCAAACGCGTGGGTTTCATGTCTCAGAGCTTCTCGCTGTATGGCGAGTTGAGCGTGCGGCAGAATCTGGTTTTACACGCACAGCTATTCGACTTGCCCAAGCAGGACAGTCGCGCGCGGATTCAAGAGCTGATCGAGCGTTTTGATCTGGCGGACATTGCCGAGCAACAGTCCGGCGAACTGCCACTGGGCTTGCGTCAACGCCTGTCGCTGGCAGTGGCGGTATTGCATCGCCCTGAAGTGCTGATCCTCGACGAGCCCACCTCAGGGGTTGATCCGGCCGCGCGCGACGATTTCTGGCGGTTGCTGATCGAGCTGTCGCGGGATCAGGGCGTGACGATCTTCTTGTCCACCCACTTCATGAACGAAGCCCAGCGCTGCGACCGCATTTCGTTGATGCACGCGGGCAAAGTATTGGCCTGCGACACCCCCGATGCATTGCAGCAACAGTTTCACGGCGAGACGCTGGAAGCCGCATTCGTTACCTGCTTGGAGCACGCGCAAAACGAGCAGGACGCTAGCACGGTACCCGCTCCCGAGACTGGCGCTGTGGTGGTCAACGCCCCGCCACCGCCCGGCAAAAGCGGCTTCAGCCTGACTCGGCTGATTGCCGTGGCCAGCCGCGAATCCAAAGAGCTGCTGCGCGACAAAGTTCGCATGGCATTCGCCTTGCTGGGGGCGGTGTTCATGATGGTAATTTTCGGCTACGGCATTTCGCTGGACGTGGAAAACCTGGCGTTCGCTGTTTACGACCAGGACCAAAGCCCGCAAAGCCGCGCGTACCTGGAAGCCTTCCGCAGCTCGCGTTACTTCGAAGAACACGCGCCCATCCACAGTGCAGAAGAACTGCACAAGCGTCTGCAACGCTCAGAAATCAAAATCGCACTGGAAATCCCGCCTGGCTTTGGGCGCGACCTGTACGCCGGCCGCCAGCCCACCGTCGCCGCGTGGCTGGATGGCGGCATGCCGTTTCGCGCAGAAACCAGCCGTAACTATGTTGAATCCGTGCATCAATCCAACCTTGAGCAACTGTCCGCCTTGAGCAGTCTGGCGCAGAACAAACAAGGGGCGGCCAAACTCGAAACACGCTTTCGCTACAACCAGGACGTGGTTAGCGTGAATGCAATCGGGCCGGGCGTGATGGCGCTGATCCTTGCCTTTATCCCCGCGATGCTGACAGCCCTGGGCATCGTGCGCGAAAAAGAGCTGGGCTCCATCACCAACTTTTACGCCACGCCACTGACCCGGCTTGAATTTCTGCTGGGCAAACAGATGCCCTATCTGGCCGTCAGTCTGGTCAATCTGGCCTTGCTGGTTGCCATGAACCGCTGGCTATTCGGGGTGCCGTTTAAAGGCAGCGCGCTGACATTGGCCCTCGGCGGGCTTTTGTATGTGCTGTCGACCACCAGCATGGGACTGCTGATATCGGCATTCACTCGCACCCAGATCGCAGCGATCCTCGGCACCATGATCATCACCAGCCTGCCGACCATCCAGTTCTCCGGCCTCATCGTGCCGCGCTCGTCACTGGACGGCTCTGCGGCGTTAATGGGCATGCTGTTCCCCGCCGGGCACTTTCTGGACATTGCCGTGGGGACCTTCACCAAAGCCCTGGATTTGCGCCAGCTGTGGCCGCAATGCTTGGCGCTGCTGGGCTTCTTCGTCGCCTTTACCGGCTTGAGTCTCATCATGCTCAAGAAGCAGGAGGTTTGATGCACAAGCTCTCGCATATCCTGCGCCTGGGGATCAAAGAACTCACCAGCCTGCGCCATGACAGCGTGCTGCTGCTGTTTTTGTTCTACGCCTTCACGGTGGCGATTTACATGCCGGCGGCGGGATCAATTATTGGCGTGCACAACGCCAGCGTCGCGATTGTCGATGAAGACCACAGCGCCTTGTCGCGCAAGCTCAGCGAGTCATTGCTGCCACCGGAATTCAAAACCCCGCAAGCACTGCCTTACGATCAGTTGGACGAGTCCATGGATGGCGGCCAATACACGTTTGTCATCAACGTACCGGCCAATTTTCAGGCGGACTTGCTGGCCGGGCGCGAACCGGGTCTGCAAGTAAACGTCGATGCAACAGCCATGAGCCAGGCGTTTATGGGGGCGGGTTACATCGGGCGTATCTTCCAGCGTGAACTGCTCAACTACACCGGTCAGGCCAATGCAGCGGCAAACACCCCAGCACTTATCAACGCACGGGCACTGTTCAACCCGAACCTGGAGGGCGGCTGGTTTTTGGCGGTGATTCAGATCGTCAACAACATCACCATTTTGGCCATTGTGTTAACCGGCACCGCGCTATTGCGCGAACGGGAACACGGCACCCTCGATCACCTGCTGGTGCTGCCCCTGACAGCGCTGGAAATCATGCTGGCAAAAATCTGGAGCAACATGCTGGTCGTGGTGCTCTGCACCTGGGTGTCGCTGGAGGTCATCGTCAAATGGGCGTTGGGCGTGCCGCTGGCCGGGTCACTCGCGTTGTTTTTGGGTGTGACGGCGCTTTATCTGTTTGCCAGTACCGCGCTGGGGATTTTCCTCGCCACCCTCGCCCGTTCAACACCGCAGTTCGGCTTGCTGGCCATCCCGGTCATCATCCCGATGCTCTTGCTCTCGGGCGGCAGCACGCCGCTGGACAGCATGCCTGAATGGCTGCAGTGGGTGATGCAGTGCTCGCCTTCAACTCACTTCGTGAGTTTGAGCGCGGCAATTCTGTTCAGGGGGGCGGGTGTGGACGTAGTGTGGCCGGATTTGTTGGCGCTGGCCGCCATCGGCCTGCTGTTCTTTGCGATTGCCCTGGCGCGGTTTCGAAAGAGCCTGGCGTCGTAACGTTTGCGCCGGGCATGACCCTTGGTCACCGGCTTTGTGCGCGACGCACTGTGCGCAAACAAAGCCGGTGCCTGCACGGCGAATCCAAAGGCTGGCTTACTGAACGATCAAGTTGTTGAACAACAGATCATCCACCTGCGGCTTGCCCGTCTCATCGGTCATGACCTGCTGGATCTGCTTCAGCGCTTCTTGGCGCAGCTTCTCTTTATTCTCGACATTGCCCAGGGTTTCACTGGTCTGCTGAGTAAACAGACCGACCAACTGATTGCGAATCAACGGATCGTTGGCCTTCACGACCTTGGCGGCTTCGTCGCCCGTAACACGTAAGGCGATATCGGCCTTGTAAACCTTGAGCTTCGGACTGCCATCCAGACCGTAATTCCCCACAAAGGGCGGCGTCAGGCTGATATAGCTGACTTTGGCTTCGCCCTCTTTCGCGTCTTCCGCCACCGCCGCCATCGGCAACAACAGGGCCAGCATCAACAGGATCCACGCTTTCACAATTCGCTCCTTTATACGGTTTGGGGCAAGCATACGGGTCGTTTCGCCTCAGCCCAAGGGTTATAGCTGAGTGGCAGATCACCGACAGTCGTACGTCGGCATCATCCTTTTCGTTATCGGCCGAGGTGAGCAAAGCAATAACGCGCTCATCAGAAACGAGCAATATTGAGGCAAGTGACATAACTATGTACCTCACCCGCTGTTTAAAGCGCACGTACGTTTGTGTCTTCCCAACAAAGGGAAAACACAAACGAATACGGCGGGAATTTAAAATCAAAACTAAATATGAAGACTACACAGCCCATGAACTCGTTGAACTGTTCACCCAGATTTGGGGCCTCAACTGCATCACTGAAGAAAAACACAGCGCCTTGGTTGAGCATTTTTTAACGATCACTGAACACCCGGATGGTTTGCAATTAACGGTGTACATCGAAGCCGGCATAGCCAAGGACCCCCGCGATGTCATTCGAATCGTGAACGAATGGCGACTGGCCCATGGCAAGCCGGGCTTCAAAACCCAATGACTCTCGGATGCCGCCTTGTGGCGGCATCAACCCTGAATCAGTCCGGCGGACTGGCCCGGGCTTACAAAGGTTTATCAGCCAGTTGCAACTGATCCTTGTGGCCGGTGACCACCAACCGCGCTTTTACACTTTCCGCAAGCGCGTCCAGAAAGAGGCTGCCAGGCTTGGCCTGGCAAGTCTTTATTGTTTGGGCCATACCCTGCGCGAGATCAAACAGCGTCTCGGACAATTGTTCGGTCGAGAGCTTTTTCGCGATATACAGGTCGATCAAGCGATTGCGCGTCACCATGAACAAGGTTAAACCGCCAGACAGCACGTTAAGGTTGCGCCAATTGAATCGGGAAACTTCGTTATTGAGTGTGCGGCAGGTGGCGCCCTTGAGGTCGAAATGGCGCATGTTGCCCAAGGCTTCACGGGTATCGCTCACCGTGAAAACCAAGGGTGAGAAAAATACCATGTGCTTGGGGCCACCCTCTTCTTGCTTCCAGGCCGAAAAACGCCATTCACTCATTGCTTTCAGCGCCGCGCCCGCAAATTCGGGGTGCGTGCTGTAAAGAATTTCGAGATCGGCCACTGAACCATCCGGGTTGACCTTGAACCGGGTTCGTACTTCGCCTGGCAAGCCGATACGTTGCAGTTCTTTGGGATAAACAGGCTTTACCTGGTACTGCAACGTAGGCGCGGAATCACCGGCCAACGCCTTCAGCGACATCATTAAGACGAACAACCCCACCAAACTCTTCATGCTTTCTCCCAAGCTGCGCGGTACACGCCTGCATCAGTGCAGAAAGAGCTGATGATAAAAATTTGTCGCCAATTCTTTCAGGTCTCGGTTTCCCAACGAAGCGTGGGAGCCGTCCGGTTTAACCGCCAGTGTCCATCCCTTAAACGTATCTGGAAGCCTTGATGGATAAGGAGGGCAGGCCTTTGCGTCACCGCAGTGACAACGGGACAGGTGCTTGAGGTATTACACCTGTGCGACATGTTCATAAGTGAACATGCCTTATGCGTTGTTAACTTTCGTTTCAGATGAGAAGACCTGTCATTTTCGGTAACGAAAATGTAACGTTCGGGCCCGCCGATATAACAAGAAATTTGGAGCTCTTGAATGTTTGCCTTTTTCCGACCTGCCGCACATCAGGCACCGCTGCCTGCCGAAAAAATAGACAGCACCTATCGACGCCTGCGATGGCAGATTTTCGCCGGTATCTTTTTTGGTTATGCAGGCTACTACCTGCTGCGTAAAAACTTCTCGCTGGCCATGCCGTACTTGATTGACGAGGGGTACACCCGGGGTCAACTGGGTGTGGCCATGTCGGCAATCGCCATCGCTTATGGCTTGTCGAAGTTCCTCATGGGCCTGGTGTCCGATCGCTCCAACCCGAGGTTCTTCCTGCCGTTTGGCCTAATGATTTCAGCGGCCGTGATGTTCATTTTCGGTTTCGCGCCTTGGGCAACGTCCAGCGTGACCATGATGTTCATTCTGTTGTTTATCAACGGTTGGGCGCAGGGCATGGGTTGGCCGCCCAGCGGCCGGACCATGGTGCACTGGTGGTCGCAGAAAGAGCGCGGCGGCGTGGTGTCTGTGTGGAACGTGGCGCACAACGTGGGCGGCGGCCTGATTGGCCCGCTGTTCTTGCTGGGCATGGCATGGTTTAACGATTGGCACGCCGCGTTTTACGTACCTGCTACCGTTGCATTGCTGGTGGCATTGTTTGCCTTTGTGACCATGCGCGATACGCCGCAATCCGTCGGTTTGCCGCCAATTGAGCAGTACAAAAACGATTACCCGGCCGGGTATGACGCCAGCCACGAAGACGAATTCAGCGCCAAAGAAATTTTCATCAAATACGTGCTGCGCAACAAAATGCTCTGGTACATCGCCATGGCTAACGTGTTCGTCTACCTGCTGCGCTACGGCGTGCTGGACTGGGCGCCAACCTACCTTAAGGAAGCCAAGCACTTCACCGTGGACACCACGTCGTGGGCATACTTTTTCTATGAGTGGGCGGGTATCCCGGGGACGCTGCTGTGCGGCTGGATGTCGGACAAAATCTTCCGGGGCAACCGTGGGCTGACCGGCATCGTGTTTATGGCACTGGTGACGGTCGCGACGCTGGTGTACTGGCTCAACCCGCCGGGCAACCCGAGCATCGACATGATCGCGCTGTTCTCCATTGGCTTCCTGATTTACGGGCCAGTGATGCTGATCGGTTTGCAGGCTCTGGAACTGGCACCCAAGAAAGCCGCAGGTACGGCAGCTGGCTTCACCGGGCTGTTCGGTTACTTGGGGGGGTCGGTGGCGGCCAGCGCAGCGATGGGTTATCTGGTTGACCACTTCGGCTGGGATGGCGGCTTCGTACTGTTGATCAGTGCGTGCCTGTTGGCGATCGCGTTCATGATCCCCACCCTGCGCCACAAGAAAGTAGCCAGCGAAGCGCGCAACGCTTAAGGCTTGATTGATCCACAGCGCTTGAGCCGCGCCTCCAGATTCCGGTCTGGCATGGCGTGGCTGCGCAGGGCGCTTACGGTCTGCTCCACATAATCGCGAGTGGTGCCGTAACGCCCGCAGGCGTTGGCCAACACCTGCCCCAGTACGTCATCTGGCAGATTGCCCGCATAGCTGGGCAGATGCCGCTCCAGCACAAAACCCAATGCCTGCACCTGAGAGCCATCTTCAAGACGGCAGGTGAGCCAGTGCGGCCGGTAAGACGGCACGGGCATCTCTCGTAGCCACAAGGCATAGAGTGCTGCATCGAGGTTTTCTTCCGGCAGCCGATAAGCAAACCCGCTGCACGACCCGCCCCGGTCCAGCCCGAACACCAGCCCCGGCAACTGCGGGGTACCACGGTGTTCGTGAGACCACACGTACAGCCCTCGATGGTAGCCATGCACACGGCCACGAACGCGCTCGACTGCTGAACATTCGGGGCGCCAGATCAGTGAGCCATAGGCAAATAACCACACCGGCCCGCCTTTGTGGCGCGCCATGGTACCGAGCAGCGAGCTGCGCAATTGTTCGGGAGTCAGCGGCGCCCCGAGATCAAGTCGCGGCGGATAGGCGAGGGTCAAGCAGGTCGGTTCAGTGACAGTCATAACGAATGGGTACAGGCCTTGCGCACTTGCAGGATGTCCACATCATAACGTGCTGAATCTTATAGCACTGAATGTGAAATGACGCGCTTGGCCTGACATATGGCTACCGGGTCACGAATCGGCGCTACGCTGAAACCCGAAGCCGTCGATCTGTTCCAGTCAGGTTCAGGTTTGCGGCCAACGACCTCTTTATAGTGACCCGCCACTGGCGCACGCCAAACTGCCAACAGAGGCCTATGCATGAAGAAATACGGAATCTGTGGCTTGTTGATGTTGGTCAACGCCAGCGCCGCGATGGCGCATGATGAAGCGCAACAGCAGGATCAGGACTTTTGGTACGTTCAAACCAGCGTCTACACCAGGCACTTTTCGCCCGACCCCGAGCACAACAACAACCAGGACCTGATCGGCCTTGAGTACCATCACCGCTCAGGCTGGCTGGCGGGTGGAGCGACGTTTCGTAACTCGTTCAGGCAACGGTCGTACTACGCCTACGCCGGAAAGCGCTTCGACAGCGAGACTTATCCCGTGTACTTGAAAGTAACGGGGGGGCTACTGGAGGGCTATCACGGGAAGTATCAGGACAAAATCCCACTCAATCGTTTTGGCGTAGCGCCCGTGATCATTCCGTCCGTGGGTGTTCACTATGGCCCGGTCGCCACCGAGCTGGTGTTGCTCGGTTTCAATGCCGCGATGGTGACAACGGGGTTACGTTTTTAATCGCTGAGAGGAACGCATTTCCGCCTCGCGCTATAGCCAACTTGTGCAGTCGCTGTCGAAGCACAAGGCTGCGACAGGCTGCACGAGACGTATCAAGGCCGTGGGCTGTATGCGAAGACGTCGGCACGCATTTGGTGGGCGTCCATCCCTGCCGCAACCAAGGCGTCGAGGGTGCCGTAAATCATCGCCGGAGAGCCGCTCGCATAGACGAAAACAGAGCGCAGATCGCGGATGTCTTCGCACACAGCTTCGTGCAACAACCCACAGCGCCCTTCCCATCCGCACAGATCACTCACGACCTTGTGCAAATGCAGGTTGGGGATCTGCTGCCACGCGTCCCACTCTTCCAGGGTGTAGAAGTCTTCAGGACGACGTACACCCCAGTAAAGATGCACGGGGTGCGGGAAACCTTTCTCACGGCAATGCTCGATCAGGCTGTGCATTTGCGCCATACCGGTGCCCGCAGCGATCAGTACCAGCGGGCCATCGGGCAACTGGGACAAGTGTGTATCACCGAACGGCATTTCAACCCGGATCATTTTGTTGCGTTGCAGTTGCTCAATCAGGCTGCGGGCGCTGTCTTCACGCACCAACACGTGCAGCTCAAGGTCACGTCCGGCATGTGGCGCGCTGGCCAGCGAGAACGCGGATTTCTCACCGTTCTCACGCTCCAGCATCACATATTGGCCCGCGTAATAACGCGGCGGCTTGCCGGCGGGCGCACGCAAGCGCACCCGCCACACATCGCCGCCCATTTCTACGCAATCAACCAACTGGCACGTCAGGCTGCGCACCGGCAACTCTCCCAAGGCAAGCACGCCATCCCACAACACGACGCAGTCTTCCTGCGGTTGCGCCAGGCAGGTGTAGATCTCGCCATGGTCACGTATCTCGCCCGCTTGCTGCACGCGCCCTTCAACCAGCAAGGCGGCGCACACATGGCAATTACCGTTGCGACAGCTTTGCGGGCATTCATAGCCCAGGCGCTGCGCCGCATTCAGAATCGGCTCGCCGGGCAAGGTATCCAACACCGCGCCTGACGGCTGCAAGGTTACTCGCATCAATCTATTCCCAATTGATTCCAGATGTCATCGACCCGGCGTGTCACTGCCTCGTCCTTGACGATGACCCGTCCCCATTCGCGCGTGGTCTCGCCCGGCCATTTATTGGTCGCATCGAGCCCCATCTTCGAACCCAGACCGGACACCGGCGAGGCGAAATCAAGGTAGTCGATTGGCGTGTTGTCGATCATCACCGTGTCGCGCTTGGGGTCCATGCGCGTGGTAATGGCCCAGATCACGTCGTTCCAGTCGCGGGCATTAATGTCGTCATCGGTCACGATCACGAACTTGGTGTACATAAACTGGCGCAAAAATGACCACACACCGAGCATCACCCGCTTGGCGTGCCCCGGGTACGATTTCTTCATGGTCACGATGGCCATGCGATACGAACAGCCTTCAGGCGGCAAGTAGAAGTCGGTGATTTCCGGGAACTGCTTTTGCAGGATCGGTACAAACACTTCGTTCAGGGCCACACCCAGAATCGCGGGCTCATCCGGTGGACGGCCTGTGTAGGTGCTGTGGTAAATCGGCTTGACCCGATGGGTGATGCGCTCAACGGTGAAGACAGGGAAGCTGTCCACTTCGTTGTAGTAACCGGTGTGGTCACCGTACGGGCCTTCCGGGGCCATTTCGCCGGGGTGAATCACGCCTTCAAGGATGATTTCAGCCGTGGCGGGGACTTGCAGGTCGTTGCCGCGGCATTTGACCAGCTCGGTCCGGTTGCCGCGCAATAACCCGGCAAAGGCGTATTCGGACAGGCTGTCAGGCACCGGTGTCACCGCGCCAAGAATGGTTGCCGGGTCGGCGCCCAATGCCACAGAAACAGGGAATGGCTGGCCGGGGTGTTTCTCGCACCATTCGCGGTAATCCAGCGCACCGCCACGGTGGCTCAGCCAGCGCATGATGACTTTATTACGGCCAATCACTTGCTGACGGTAGATGCCAAGGTTCTGGCGATCCTTGTTCGGTCCTTTGGTGACGGTCAGGCCCCAGGTAATCAACGGCGCCACATCGCCCGGCCAGCAGTGTTGAACCGGCAGCATGGCCAGATCGACATCATCGCCTTCAATCACCACTTCCTGGCACACCGCGTCTTTCACGACTTTCGGGGCCATGGAGATGATCTTGCGGAAGATCGGCAGTTTGGACCACGCGTCCTTCAGACCTTTCGGCGGCTCTGGCTCCTTAAGGAACGCCAGCAATTTGCCGATTTCACGCAGCTCGCTGACGGACTCAGCACCCATGCCCATGGCCACGCGCTCAGGCGTGCCGAACAGGTTACCGAGTACCGGGATCGTGTGGCCGGTCGGGTTTTCGAACAGCAACGCCGGGCCTTTGGCGCGCAGCGTGCGGTCGCAGATTTCGGTCATCTCCAGCACTGGAGAGACGGGAATCTGGATGCGTTTCAACTCTCCGCGCTGCTCTAGCTGCTGCACGAAATCCCGAAGATCCTTGAATTTCATTGACGTTGGCACCCTCAAAATAGGCGTACATCCTACCTGCAATGCCGCCCGCTGGCAGCTTATCGCTGCTGGGCGGGCGGATTTGAGCTCACTTCACCTCCAGTGCCTTGGCACCCGCCACCTCTTGGAACAGCGGAGCCAACACAGGCAGCAGTAACCGGGCGCCCACCTCGGACAGGTGATTGTCGTCGGTATACAACGAATGACCGTCTTGCTCGGCCCGGCATAAGCCCGTGTCGTCACACAATTGCGGCGTAGGGTCCAAAACCTTGACACCGGGGTCGTTGGCAGCGAGTTGAGCGAATAGCTGGTTGATAAACGCCTTCTGTTTAAGGTGCTCACTCAGCGCAAAACCGGTGCCCGCCGTCGGCTGGTGCAACATTGCCAGTCGACTTAAACGGTACGGAGGATTAAACGGCTGCAGCGGGGCTTCTTTCATCAACCACACGCGATGCCCGGCTGTGCGCAGCTCATTAATGCGCGTTCGCAAACCGTCCGCCAACCGTTGCTCGGCAACAGCCCGGTCGTAATGACCATCCGCCGCTTTGAGCGCATGGCCTTTGTCACCTTTGGCGTCGCCATCGAGGTACAGGCTCCAGCGTGCCACCAGCATTACGTCACCGACGGGTTCGCTATTGAGCGTCTGTTCCACGCGTCGATTGTACTGGGCGCAACGTTCGCCATGCTCCAGCCCTTGGAGCGGCAAACAGCCTGCCGAACTGGCCAACATGACAGTGACCCCGTACTGCTGGGCGCTTTCGTCCAGCGCAGGAATCAACGCCGTGGCGTGGCTATCACCCCATACCAACAACTGAGCGGGCCTGTCTAAGGCGCCATAGCGGCAAAAAGGCGTGTCGGCGGGACTTTTATCGTCAGTGATGCAGGCCATCAGCTCGGGCCGCCATTTACTGGCGTTGGCATATTGCAACGCCTGCTCTGACAAACGGGACGGCAAGCCGTCAGTCCAGCGCAGCGCTTGCCCTGCCAGCCCCAGCACCACAATGCCCACAGCGGCGGCGATCAGAATCTGACGACGCCCGGCCAGCAATCGACGTTCACGAAACGGGGTTTCCACAAATCGCCAGGACAAATAGCCCAGGATCAACGTCAGTGCGATCAGCGCAGCGGTCAACGCGGGGCTGAAGTCGTCCACGCTGGCATAACTGCCAAACACGAACACCGGCCAATGCCACAAGTACCAGGAATAAGAAATCAGCCCCAGACCGACCATCAAGCGGGTGCTTAAGAACTGCCCAACCCACGTACGGCGATGCTCGTTGGCCCAGATCAGCGCCACAACGCCCAGCACAGGCAATAATGCTGCCGCGCCGGGGAAAGGAGTGCTTTTGTCATAGCCGAAGACCGCCACCAATATCAGCGCCAGCCCCAAAAGGCTGAAGCATTGCGCCGCGGTTTGCGTGAGACGTTTTTTGCGCTCAGGGGCGATGGCCAGCATGGCACCGGCCAGTAATTCCCACGCACGCATCGGCAGCAGGAAAAACGCTTTCTCCGGGTGATGCGCCACGGCCCAGACGCTCAAGCCAAACGAGATCAGTAACAGGCTAAACAACGCCATGCGCCAGTGCCTGAAACGGCTTGAAAGCAACGTCAGTATCAACGGGAAGATGATGTAGAACTGCTCTTCAACCGCCAATGACCACGTATGAAGCAACGGCTTCAGGTCGCTGGCGGCATCGAAGTAACCCTCTTGGCGCATAAACAGCAGGTTGGACACGAACATCACTTGGTAGCGCACCGAGCGCCCCAGTTCTTCGTAGTCCTTGGGCGCCATCAGGAACCAGCCCGCCACCAATACCGCCGCCAGCAACACAAACAAAGCGGGCAAGATCCGGCGCGCACGACGTGCCCAGAACTCAACGAAGCTGAAACGTCCGGCTTCCCGCTGACGCCAAATGATTGAAGTAATCAGATAACCGGAAATGACGAAGAACACATCGACGCCAACAAAACCACCGGAAAAACCGGGCACACCAAAGTGAAACAGCACTACTGCAAGTACAGCCACTGCGCGCAGGCCATCAATATCCCTGCGATAAACAAGAGAAGTCATAACGCTCGAAACCCGCTAATACATTGTTTTTATTGACCGGAGTTAAGCATAAACCTCCCTTTTTTATGACTAAAAAAAATGGCGCCCGTGCAGGGCGCCATTTTTAGGGTCGAGAAACCGTGTTACTTGCGTTTCATCGACAGGAAGAACTCGTCGTTGGTCTTGGTCTGTTTCAGCTTGTCGATCAAGAACTCAATGGCGGCGACTTCGTCCATCGGGTGCAACAGCTTGCGCAGAATCCACATGCGTTGCAGCTCGTCGTCTGCGGTCAGCAACTCTTCACGGCGGGTGCCGGAGCGGTTGATGTTGATCGCAGGGAAGACGCGCTTTTCAGCGATCTTGCGGTCCAGGGGCAGCTCCATGTTGCCGGTGCCCTTGAACTCTTCGTAGATCACTTCATCCATCTTCGAGCCGGTTTCAACCAGCGCGGTGGCGATGATGGTCAGCGACCCGCCTTCTTCGATGTTACGTGCCGCACCGAAGAAACGCTTTGGCTTCTCAAGGGCGTGTGCATCAACACCACCGGTCAATACCTTGCCGGAGCTCGGGATCACAGTGTTGTAGGCGCGGGCCAGGCGGGTGATGGAGTCAAGCAGGATCACCACGTCCTTTTTGTGTTCAACAAGGCGCTTGGCCTTCTCGATCACCATTTCAGCCACCTGCACGTGGCGGGTTGGCGGTTCGTCGAACGTCGACGCAACCACTTCGCCGCGTACCGTACGCTGCATTTCGGTCACTTCCTCAGGACGCTCGTCGATCAACAGCACGATCAAGTGAACTTCAGGGTTGTTACGCGAAATGTTCGACGCGATGTTCTGCAGCATGAGGGTCTTGCCCGCTTTTGGCGGAGCAACGATCAGACCGCGCTGACCTTTACCGATTGGCGCGCAGAGGTCGATCACACGACCGGTCAGGTCTTCGGTGGAACCGTTACCGATTTCCATCTTCATGCGAACGTTCGGGAACAGCGGGGTCAGGTTCTCGAAGAGAATCTTGTTTTTCGCGTTCTCAGGACGATCGTAGTTGATCGTGTCGACCTTCAGCAGGGCGAAGTACCGCTCGCCTTCTTTTGGCGGGCGGATTTTACCGACGATGGTGTCGCCGGTGCGCAGGTTGAAGCGACGGATCTGGCTGGGCGAGACGTAAATATCGTCAGGGCCGGCAAGATAGGAAGCGTCAGCAGAGCGCAGGAAGCCGAAGCCGTCCTGGAGGATCTCCAGCACGCCATCACCGGAGATTTCCTCGCCGCTTTTCGCGTGCTTTTTCAGCAGGGAGAAAATCACGTCCTGCTTGCGCGAACGGGCCATATTTTCTATGCCCATTTGTTCGGCCAATTCGAGCAGTTCGGTAATCGGCTTTTGCTTGAGTTCAGTCAGGTTCATATAGGAATGACGTAATCATTTATGGAGGGGGGAAATTAAGCTTTTGGCTTAATGAGGCCGCGCCGCAGAGAAGGCGACAGGATCGCGTACTAATTCGATAAGGAGTGCGTCGGCGACGGCTTGCAGGGGGCAGTGGAGAAACCAGTGCGGGGCCGAATGTAACACTTGCTTTTCATAGCGTCTAGTCCTTGAGCCATGAAAAAGCCCCGCATTTTGCGGGGCTTTTATCGACACTTAGATGTTGGCGTCGAGGAATGCAGCCAATTGCGACTTCGACAGCGCACCCACCTTGGTGGCTTCGACATTGCCGTTCTTGAACAGCATCAGCGTCGGAATACCACGTACGCCATGCTTGGCCGGGGTTTCCTGGTTTTCATCAATGTTCAGCTTGGCAACGGTCAGCTTGCCTTTGTACGTCTCAGCGATCTCGTCCAGAACTGGCGCGATCATTTTGCAAGGGCCACACCATTCAGCCCAGTAGTCGACCAGTACGGCGCCTTCAGCCTTGAGAACATCGGCCTCAAAGCTAGCGTCGGTGACATGTTTAATAAGATCGCTGCTCATGGAAGTCTCCGTGGTGGTAAGCAAAAACGTAGCACATCATAGCCGTCATCACTGCGTTCAGGAAGCTGACGCTTGATTGACTATAACTATAGTCAGCCATGAGCCGACGTATGTAGACGGTTTTGAACAACTCGGCCGCCACTCAGCGGTCAGATAACCGGTGACACGCACTCAGAAAAAAATGTTGATCCCTATCAAGCCATCCAACATCACGCGTTGGCGCGAGCCTTTGATCGTGGCACGATGGCGACGTTATCGACCGAGACCCCTCAACCATGCCCCAATCCCAAGCCAAGAATCCATCCCTGATCGCCGCCATTGATCTGGGTTCTAACAGCTTTCACATGGTGGTGGCCAAGGCACAGAACGGTGAAATCCGTATCCTTGAACGTCTTGGTGAAAAGGTGCAGTTAGCTGCCGGCATCGACGAAGAACGCAAACTCAACGAAGAATCCATGCAGCGCGGGCTCGATTGCCTGAAACGTTTTGCCCAACTGATCAACGGTATGCCCCTGGGCGCCGTGCGGATTGTAGGCACCAACGCCTTGCGTGAAGCCCGTAACCGCAACGAGTTCATCGTGCGCGCCGAGGAGATTCTCGGGCACACCGTTGAAGTCATTTCCGGACGGGAAGAAGCACGCCTCATTTATCTGGGCGTATCGCACACCCTCGCCGACACGCCGGGCAAGCGCCTGGTGGCCGACATCGGCGGCGGCAGTACTGAATTCATCATCGGCCAACGCTTTGAGCCATTGCTGCGTGAAAGCCTGCAAATGGGTTGCGTCAGTTATACCCAACGGTACTTCCGCGACGGCAAGATCACCCCGGCACGTTATGCACAGGCTTACACCGCCGCGCGCCTGGAGATCATGAGCATCGAGCACGCCCTGCACCGCTTGGGCTGGGATGAAGCCATCGGCTCGTCCGGCACCATTCGCGCCATTGGTCTGGCCCTTAAGGCGGGCGGTCACGGCAATGGTGAGGTCAACGCCGAAGGCCTGGCTTGGCTCAAGCGCAAACTGTTCAAGCTGGGCGAAGTCGACAAGATCGACTTTGAAGGCATCAAGCCTGATCGCCGGACTATCTTCCCGGCCGGGCTGGCGATTCTGGAAGCGATCTTCGACGCCCTTGAACTGCAGCGCATGGACCACTGCGACGGTGCGCTGCGCGAAGGCGTGTTGTATGACCTGCTGGGCCGTCACCACCACGAAGACGTGCGTGAGCGCACACTCAGCTCGCTGATGGACCGTTACCATGTCGATCGCGAGCAGGCCGCGCGGGTTGAACGCAAAGCCCTGCGGGCCTTCGATCAAGTGGCCAAGTCATGGGACCTGAAAGACGGCGTATGGCGTGAACTGCTGAGCTGGGCGGCCAAGGTGCACGAAGTCGGTCTCGACATCGCTCACTATCATTTCCACAAACATGGCGCTTACCTGATCGAGCACTCCGATCTGGCCGGATTCTCACGTGAAGATCAGCAAATGCTGGCGCTGCTGGTACGCGGTCATCGCCGCAACATACCGAAAGACAAGTTTGCTGAATTCGGGGATGACGGCATCAAGCTGATTCGTCTGTGCGTATTGCTGCGCTTTGCGATTCTGTACCACCACATTCGTGGCGACCAGCAAGCGTCACAAGTCAAACTGCGCGCCGATGGCGATCACCTTGACGTGATATTCCCTGAAGGCTGGCTGGAACAGAACCCGCTGACCCAAGCCGATTTTGAGCAGGAAGCTCAATGGCTGACTCGGGTCGGAATTGTGTTGACGGTGTCCTGACGCTGCATATGCATACCGTCGCTGGCGCTCTGTGCGCCAGCGACTTGCAGGTTTACACCGACGGCCCGGTGCTGACAGTCAATACCGGCAGGCTCAAGCGCTCCAGCAACGTGGCCTGGGCGCTGCGCGGATTTTGGTTGCCGGTTGGCGTGTTGCGGATATAACGCCCGTCCGACTGCAAGCTCCAGCTGTGGGTGTTGTCTGTCAGGTAGCATTCCAGCTCTTTCTTGACCCGCAGAATCAACTTTTTGCCTTCAATCGGGAAGCACGTCTCGACGCGCTTATCGAGGTTGCGCTCCATCCAGTCCGCACTCGACAGGAACATCTGCTCTTCCCCGCCATTGAGGAAGTAGAACACCCGCGTGTGTTCCAGAAAGCGGCCGATGATTGAACGCACGTGAATGTTGTGCGACACGCCCGGTATACCCGGGCGCAGGCAGCACATCCCGCGCACGATCAGATCAATACGTACCCCGGACTGGCTGGCCTTGTACAACGCCCGAATGATTTTCGGGTCCGTCAGCGAGTTGAACTTGGCGATGATGTGCGCAGGCTTGCCTTCCAGTGCGAACTGGGTTTCCCGGGCAATCATGTCCAGCATGCCCTTCTTCAGGGTAAATGGCGCATGCAGCAGTTTCTTCATGCGCAGGGTTTTGCCCATGCCGATCAATTGGCTGAACAGCTTGCCGACGTCTTCGCACAGTGCATCATCCGACGTCAGCAAGCTGTAGTCGGTGTACAGACGTGCGTTACCGGCGTGGTAGTTGCCGGTGCCCAAATGCGCGTAACGCATGATTTCGCCGGCTTCACGACGCAAAATCAGCATCATCTTGGCGTGGGTCTTGAAACCCACCACCCCGTAGATCACCACCGCGCCCGCCGCTTGCAGACGGCTGGCCAGTTGCAGGTTGGACTCTTCGTCAAAACGCGCACGCAGCTCAACCACCGCCGTCACTTCCTTACCATTACGCGCCGCATCCACCAGCGCATCCACGATCTCGGAGTTGGCGCCGCTGCGGTAGAGCGTCTGGCGCACGGCCAGTACATGCGGGTCCTTGGCCGCCTGTCGTAGTAAGTCGACGACCGGGGTAAACGACTCAAACGGGTGCAGCAGCAAGATGTCCTGCTTGCTGACTACGCTGAAAATGTTTTCGCTGTTCTGCAACAGCTTCGGAATGGCCGGTGTAAACGGCGTGTATTGCAGCTCGGGATGGCTGTCCAGGCTGGTGATGCTGAACAGACGCGTAAGGTTCACCGGCCCATTGACCGTGTACAACTCGGTCTCGTGCAGGTTGAATTGCTTGAGCAGGTAATCGGACAGGTGCTTAGGGCACGTATCAGCCACTTCCAGACGCACCGCGTCACCGTAACGACGCGAGAACAACTCGCCACGCAATGCGCGGGCCAAGTCTTCTACATCTTCGGTGTCGACCGCCAGATCGGCGTTGCGGGTCAGACGGAATTGATAGCAGCCTTTTACTTTCATGCCCTGGAACAGGTCATCGGCATGGGCGTGAATCATCGACGACAGGAACACATAGTTGTCGCCCGGCCCGCCAACGTCTTCCGGCACTTTAATCACCCGCGGCAACAAGCGCGGGGCTGGAATGATCGCCAAACCCGAATCGCGGCCGAAGGCGTCAATGCCTTCAAGCTCGACGATGAAGTTAAGGCTCTTGTTTACCAGCAACGGAAACGGGTGCGTCGGGTCAAGACCGATCGGGGTAATGATTGGCGCAATTTCATCGCGGAAGAACTTGCGTACCCATGCCTTGATTTTAGTGTTCCAGTGACGCCGACGGATGAAGCGCACCTGATGCTTTTCAAGTTCGGGCAGCAGGATGTCGTTAAGGATTGCGTACTGGCGATCCACATGGCCATGCACCAGCTCACTGATCCGCGCCAGCGCTTGATGCGGCTGCAAGCCGTCAGCACCGGCCTGTTCGCGGGCGAACGTGATTTGTTTTTTCAGGCCCGCGACCCGGATCTCAAAGAATTCGTCGAGGTTGCTGGAAAAGATGAGCAGAAATTTCAGCCGCTCCAGCAACGGGTAGGACTCATCCAGCGCCTGCTCCAGCACGCGAATGTTGAACTGCAATTGCGACAACTCACGATGGATATACAGGCTGCTGTCATCCAGACCCGGAATGGCAATCACCGGGTGCGCCGCGCCATGGCTTTCGGCCGCTGCGGGGGCATGGGTTTCCGGCTCGGGCGGGGTTTGGGTGGCCTGCTCAACAATCGGTTGAGGTTCGGTGGCAACGAGTTCTGTCTGTCCTTCGGTATTCATTGAGTGTTCCTGATAAGAGCGGGTTTGACTCTCGTAACAGTTAAGCGGCGCGGCCAGTCAAATTGACAACCAGAATGCCACCAACGCCTGCGGGATTAAACCGCTCAGAGGCGCTTTATGCGGGCTGAGGCCTGGTTAGAGGGTGTTTTATTCAAATTGTTCTAAAGCTGTTGATACATCACTGCTGCCTGCCGCTTATCCACTGCGACTTTAGTAGCGTCTTCAGTGCGTAGCGACACATCGCCAACGACCGGCAAAACCAGAAATTCCCTCGGCCTTAACGCGCGCGACCTTTATAACTGCGCACCATGAACACCCGATGACAACACTGATGATGTAAGTCAAAACCATGTGCATTGTAGGATTTGTTCACGCCAAGACACATTTCGATACTTTCATACACGCGCTTGAAGGCGTAGGCTGCGCGTTCATTTCGCCAGCATCCAGACAATGCTCCAACAATTTCTTCAAGAATTCGGCTACTTCGCCCTGTTTCTAGGGACGTTCTTTGAAGGTGAGACCATTCTGGTACTCGCAGGCTTCTTGGCGTTCCGCGGATACATGGACCTCAAACTGGTCATGATCGTGGCGTTCCTCGGCAGTTACGCCGGCGACCAGCTGTGGTACTTCCTGGGGCGCAAGCACGGCCGCAAACTGCTAGCCCGAAAGCCGCGCTGGCAGCTGATGGGCGACAAGGCGCTGGAGCACATTCGCAAGCATCCGGACATCTGGGTCCTGAGCTTCCGCTTTGTCTATGGGCTGCGCACCGTCATGCCGGTCGCCATTGGCTTGTCCGGTTATCCGCCGGGCCGTTATTTACTGCTCAACGGCATTGGCGCCGCTATCTGGGCCATCGCCCTGGCCACCGCCGCGTATCACTTTGGCGCCGTGCTGGAAGGCTTGCTCGGCAGCGTTAAAAAATACGAATTGTGGGTATTGGGCGCCTTGCTGGTGCTGGGCATCTGCCTGTGGATTCGCCGTCGCTTCAAAAATGCGCGCATCGCCCGACAGACTGCGCTGGATGAAAAAAACAAAGCCGCCGAAGCCAACACCCCGCCCGCCGAGTAATACCGTGTGTGCGCTCGCACACACCCCTCCCGAGGCGTTGCCATCGCAGCGCCTGCCCGCTCTCTTCTAAACTGAACACTGACGCGTGAAAGCGATCCATGTAGTAAGCATTCAACGACGTGTGCCCGATCTGTCCACTCTGGCATCTGCTGCCAAATCAGGCGACATTAACGCCACGTATCACGTTTTAGGAGAACCCACATGACCCAGAAAAAAGTTGCCGTGATTCTGTCGGGCTGCGGCGTCTACGACGGTGCCGAGATCCACGAAAGCGTCATCACCCTGCTGCGCCTCGATCAGCGTGGCGCCCACGTTCAATGCTTCGCACCCAATATCGCGCAAATGCATGTCATCAATCACCTGACCGGCGAAGAGATGAACGAGTCGCGTAACGTGCTGGTTGAGTCCGCGCGCATCGCCCGTGGCGAGGTCAAGGATATTCGCGAGGCGAACGTTGAAGACTTCGACGCCTTAATCGTACCCGGCGGGTTTGGTGCCGCGAAAAATTTGTCTGATTTCGCCGTTAAAGGTGCTGAATGTACCGTGCAGCCTGACGTGCTAGCGCTGGCTGAAGCCTTTGCCGAAGCGAGCAAACCCGTGGGCTTGATGTGCATCTCACCTGCCATGGCCGCCAAAATCTATGGCCCTGGCGTGACCTGCACCATTGGTAATGATGCCGACACGGCCGCCGCCGTGAGCAAAATGGGCGCTACTCACCAAGAGTGCGAGGTCAGCGAGATCGTCGAAGACAAGGCCCGCAAGCTGGTAAGCACTCCCGCCTACATGCTGGCGAATTCAATCAGCGAAGCCGCCTCGGGCATCAACAAGATGGTCGACCGTGTACTGGAATTGACCCACGAAAACGATTAATCAGACCCGCGCCAGACGCGTCAAAATTCGATCCAGCGCATTGGCGAACGCCTGTTTCTCGCGTTCGCCATACGCGCCCTGCCCGCCACCCACCTGACCTTGCTCGCGCAGATCCGTGAACAGGTTACGCACCGCCAGCCGCTCGCCCATGTTGTGAGCATCGAACTCTTTACCACGCGGATCGAGTACGGCCACGCCCTTTTTCACTAAACGGTCTGCCAACGGCACGTCGCTGCAAATCACCAGCTCGCCGGGCACTGCGTGCTCAACCAGATAATCGTCGGCGGCATCAGGACCGCTGGGCACCACAATCAATTTGACTAACGCATACGTCGGCTTGACCTGGCTCTGCCCGGCAACCAGCACGACCTCAAACTGCCGCTTTAAAGCGAACTTGATGACTTGATCCTTCGCGGCCTTGGGGCAAGCGTCGGCGTCGATCCAGACACGCATGGGCACACTCTCCTGAACATTGGGTGTGGGCGCTGCCGGGCAGCGTCCACACTGTTGAGCGCTCGCTAGGCTGGCAGCCTGCGCTTTTCGGCCAGTTTGCTGCGGCCGTAAAGCACGATGATCGCCAGCAATGCAATGGCCTGAGCCCCCAGCGAGTAGGCATCAGCATGAATGCCCAGCCAGTCGAACTCGAAGAACGGCACAGGACGAGTGCCGAAAATCCCGGCTTCTTGCAGCGCTTTCACGCCATGCCCGGCGAACACAACCGACAGCGCGCACAGCAATGCCGCGTTGATGCCGAAGAACATCGCCAACGGCAACTTGGCCGACCCGCGCAGGATGACCCATGCCAGGCCGATCAACAGCACCAAGGCCGTGGCGCCGCCCGCCAACACCGCGTTATGCCCGGCCGGACCGGCTTGCAGCCACAGGGTTTCGTAAAACAGGATCACTTCAAACAATTCGCGGTATACCGAGAAAAAGGCCAGGATCGCAAAACCGAAGCGCCCGCCGCCACTGACCAGGCTGCTTTTGATGTAGTCCTGCCACGCTGCAGCATGTCGGCGGTCATGCATCCACACCCCGAGCCACAACACCATGACGCTGGCAAACAACGCGGTGCACCCTTCGAGCAGTTCGCGTTGCGCGCCGCTGACGTCGATCACATACGCGGCCAACGCCCACGTCGCGAGGCCTGCCAGCAGCGCCAGCCCCCAGCCGATGTTGACACTGCGAACGGCAGACTGTTGCCCGGTATTGCGCAAGAACGCGAGGATGGCCGCCAGCACCAGAATGGCTTCAAGCCCTTCGCGCAGCAGGATCAATAAGCCCGAAATGTAGCTCAGCGACCAACTCAAGCCATCGCTGCCCAGCAACCCGGCCGATTCTTTGAGCAGCGCTTTGGCGGCCTCCAGACGTTGCTCAACCTGCTCGACGGGCAAGCCATCCTGCAACGATTGACGGTACGCCATCAGGGCTTTCTCTGTGTTTTTCCGGACGTTGCTATCGACGTTATCCAGTGAGCTTTCAACCAGCTCGAAGCCTTCAAGATATGCGGCAACAGACAGGTCATAAGCTTGTTCACGGTCACCTGCGCGATACGCCGCAAGGCTTTTGTCGAGCGTGGCGCCGGTGTAATCGAGCAACTGGCCTGGCCCGCGCACGACCTGCGGCGGCTGTGCGCGCTGCGCACGGAAAGTCGCCGCCGCCTGCGGGCCATCAGCGGCCAGAATTTCATTGGGTGTTTGACGGGCAAGATCGGCCAAGTTGTAAGTTTTGTCTGCTTTGACTGCCTTCGGGTCAGCACTCAGGCCTGCGATATAGGTAGCCAGGTCCCAGCGCTGACGCTCGTCGAGCTGGTCCGCAAATGAAGGCATGTCCGTGCCTTCGACACCCAGCCCCAGCGTGTTGTAAATCGCGTAGAGACTCAGGCGATCCAGGCGTTCTGCGTCGCGCAGGTTGGCAGGCGGCGGCGCCATGCCCACCCCGGCCGGGCCGTCCCCGGCTCCCGTTTCGCCATGGCACACCGAGCAATGCTGTGCATACAGCGGCGCCCCACGGGTGGGATCCGGCGTAATCACAGGCGCCTGGCTCACCTCATAGGCCACTGCCAGTTTGGCACCCAATTGACGCGCTTCACGGGCTACGGCAACGCCGTCCTCGCGTTGCTCGATAGCGCGCTGCAAAGCCATCACACCCTGGGTCAGCTCCGCACGCTCCGGGCGTTCAGGCAAGTCGGCAATCAGCCCCTTGAGAACGGCCAGGAATTCCAGTTGCTCGCGGTATTCGGTCTCGTCGATGACCTTTCCATCTTCGACCGTGGGCGGGTAATCCGCGCCAATGTAATCAATGAGATGAAGTGCCTGCGAGGCACCTTCCGGGGAGTTGGCAGACACAACAAGGCTGCACAACGCGAGCATGGGCACCAGCAGCCATGCCAAGAAACGCGAGCGGGCGGTCATGGAAAAATCCGGGTGGAAATGAGAAGTAACACATTGTTCACTTCCCTTCGCAATGTCTCAAGGGCTTTACGTCGTTGCGCGGTGCAACGTCGCCAGAAAACCTGCTGCACCTACGAATAACCCGGCAAAAGTGCGATTCATGCGGCGCTGCTGTTTCGGGGTACGCAACAGCCGTAGCACCTTGGATGCCAGCCCGGTGTAACCCGCCATCACGATCAGGTCGACGCAGATCATGGTCGCGCCCAGGATCAAATATTGGGACAGCAAAGGAGCATGGGGATCAACGAACTGCGGCAGCACCGCCAGCATGAACACCAGCGCCTTGGGGTTGCTGACATTCACCAAAAAGCCGCGAAACACCAGCGCCAGCGGTTTGCCGATGGGGCGAACGGCGGCGTTGTCGCTAAGGTCGGCAGGCAAGGCGCGCCATTGCTTGACGGCAAGGTAGATGAGGTAGGCCACGCCGAACCACTTGATGGCGTAAAAGGCAGTTGAAGAAGCCGCGAGGATTGCACCGACACCGGCTGCCACAATGACGATTTGCAGGGCCAGCCCCAGTTGCAGGCCGATGGCATTCCAATAGCCCCGCCAGAAGCCGTACTGCAGGCCGCAAGACATTGAAGCAATTGCACCCGCGCCGGGCGACAGGCTGATGACCCATGACGCCGCAAAAAAGGCCAACCACGTTTCCAGCGACATCGCGCACCTCCCGGACAAAATCAGTAACAAGTCCTTAAAACTAATGCGCGGGCTGAAATTTAACCACTGGTTTTTTGCTCTAAAGCCTGTGGGAACGCAGACTGTTTACACATCACCTTCGCGCCAGCGGCGAACGGAACGCTGGAAGAACAGGCTGTTGGGCACTTGCACCATGCTGCTGCCACTGCCCGCTTCCGCAGGTTCGATCAGGGTGGTGTACAGCAAGTTGATTGCCACCACACGGCCTTTGACCCCCGGCTTGTCCAACGTGTCGAGTAACTCGACTACGTCGCCGATGCGGAACGGTCCGACGGTAAAAATGAGCACGGCACACAAGAGGTTGGACAGCACGCTCCACATCGCGAAGAAGGCAATGGCTGCTACCGCGACGAACCCTGAAAGCGCAGTCCACAAGACCGTGGCGGATACACCCAGACGCTCCAGCACGAAGATGACCGCGCTGCCCATGATGAACCAGCGCAAGCCGCCGCGAAGTGGCATCAGTAGCTGTGGCGGCAGCGGGTAGCGTTCACCCAGGCGTGTGAGGAAACGCGCAATCACGCGCTGCAGGAAATAACCCGCCAAGAGAATCAGCAGAATTTGGATGCCAATCCACAGCGGCGCGATCAACTCGGCCGGTAAAGGGAGGCCCAATGACTCCATCAGGACAAGGCCTCAAGCTCTGCCTGAAGGGTTTCCAGCACTTCCAGCGCTTCCATCCAGCGTTCTTCCAACTGACCTTCCAGCACCTTGAGTTTGGCCTGCTCAGCCAGCAGCTCACGCAACTCGTCCTTACGGGCAGCTTCGTACACCGCACTGTCGCCAAGGCTGACTTCAATGCTAGCCAGCTTTTCGTTGACCTTACCCAACTCGCTCTCAAGCTTGTCAGCTTCGCGCTTATGGGGGGCCAATTGCTGACGCAGTGCAGCGGCTGCCTGGCGTTGAGCCTTTTTGTCAGTCTTGTCCGGATTGACCGGCGTAGTGCTGACAGGGGCGTTGCGCAAACGGTAATCGGCCAGCCAACGTGCGTAGTCTTCAAGGTCGCCGTCGAACTCCTGCACCTTGCCGTCGGCCACCAGCAGAAACTCGTCGGTGGTGCTTTTGAGCAAATGCCGGTCGTGAGATACCACCAGCACCGCACCGCTGAACTCTTGCAAAGCCATGGTCAGCGCCAGACGCATTTCGAGATCAAGGTGGTTGGTCGGCTCGTCGAGCAGCAACAGATTAGGGCGGCCCCACGCGATCAAGGCCAGCGCAAGGCGGGCCTTTTCGCCGCCCGAAAAATTCAGCACAGGCTCATCGATGCGCGCACCACGGAAGTCGAAACCGCCGAGGAAGTCGCGCAGTGTTTGTTCGCGTTCAGTAGGCGCCAGTCGTTGCAGGTGCAGCAGCGGGCTGGCTTTGGCGTCCAGCGAATCAAGCTGGTGCTGGGCAAAGTAGCCTACGACCAGGTTCTCGCCGCGGGCCAAACGGCCAGCCAGCGGCTCCAGCTCGCCCGCGAGGTTTTTGATCAGGGTTGATTTACCGGCCCCGTTGGGGCCCAGCAAACCGATACGGGCACCCGGCACCAGTTGCAGCTTGACCTTCTCCAGGATGGTTTTGTCGCCATACCCCAAGCGGGCATCGGACAAATCCAGCAGCGGGCTGGAGAGCTTCACGGCTTCACGAAACACGAAGTCGAACGGCGAATCAACGTGGGCCGCGCTCAGTTCTTCCATGCGCTCAAGTGCCTTGATCCGGCTTTGTGCCTGACGCGCCTTGGTGGCTTGAGCCTTGAAGCGGGCGATGTAGCTTTCCATGTGCGCGCGTTGCGCCTGTTGCTTCTCGTAGGCCTGCTGTTGCTGGGCCAGACGCTCGGCACGGGCGCGCTCGAAGGCTGTGTAACCGCCGCGGTAGAGCGTGATTTTGCGCTGATCGACGTGGGCGATGTTGTCCACCACGGCATCGAGAAAATCCCGGTCGTGGGATATCAGCAGCAAGGTGCCCGGGTAGCTTTTGAGGAAGTCTTCGAGCCACAAAATGGCATCAAGGTCCAAGTGGTTGGTCGGTTCATCGAGCAACAACAAATCCGACGGACACATGAGGGCTTGCGCCAGGTTCAGGCGCATCCGCCAGCCACCGGAAAAGTCGGCGACCGGGCGATCCATTTGTTCGTTGGTGAACCCCAGACCGGCGAGCATTTTGCGCGCACGGGCGTCGGCAGTGTAGCCGTCGGCGCTGTCCAGCTCGGCATGCAGGCGTGCCTGAGCCGGGCCGTCTTCGTCCGCCTCGGCCTTGGCCAGATCGGCTTGCACCTGGCGCAGACGCTGGTCGCCATCGAGCACGTAATCGATCGCAATGCGGTCGAGGGTGTCGATTTCTTGCCGCATGTGGGCAATCCGCCAGTCGGCAGGGAGCAGACAATCACCCGAATCGGGGGTCAACTCACCCAGTAACAAGGCGAACAACGTGGATTTACCGGCGCCGTTGGCGCCGACCAGACCGGCTTTGTGGCCGGCGTGCAGCGTCAGCTCGGCGTCTTCTAGCAGACGTTGCGGGCCACGCTGTAAAGTCAGGTTCTGAAGTCGGATCATAATGGCGGCGGAGTCTACCAGCTTCCCTCTCAACTGGCGCTAATTGCACTATGCACACTGACCTGTGGAACTACTGTTTACACCTCTATGCGCGGCCCGGCGTCGAGCACGCCTGCCTTGAGCTGCAAAACCGGGGGATGGATGTGTGCCTGCTGCTGTGTGGGGCATGGTTGCAAACGCGCGGCGTGGCCTGCAATGAAGGCCGACTGACGCAACTACAGGCCTGCGCCGAGCCTTGGCAGCGCGACGTCGTACAGCCTTTACGCCAATTACGGATGCAATGGCGTGAAGCGTCTGAGCACGATGAGGCACTCGCCACTTTGCGCATGCAGGTCAAAACGTTGGAGTTAGAGGCGGAGCGCACATTGCTGTTGCGGTTGGAATCATTGACTCGCAAGTGGCTGCCTGGGCAATCAGCACAGAAATGCAACTGGTTGCGGGAGCTGGTCAGCCTTGTTGGCCAACCCGATTGCGACACGCTGCAAGCGCTGCGTGCCGCAATCAACCACGCTTAAGAAGCGCTGGTTGGCGTAACCGCGGGGGTTGTCGCAGGCGTTGGAGCGGGCGTTGCGGCTGGCGCAGAGGCCGGTGTTGCAGCAGGTGTTGCGGCTGGCTTGGCGGTTGTTGCCGGCTTGGTTGCCGCTGGCTTTCTGGCTGCAGGCTTAGCCGCTGGTTTGGCGACCGCAGGTTTTGCAGCGGGCTTAACTGCCGGTTTGGCGGCGGCAGGTTTGACAACTGCTGGTTTGGCGGCGGGTTTAGCGGCAGGCTTCGGCGCCGGTTTGGCGGCGGCGCGGGTGGCTGGCTTGGCGGCGGCTTTGACCGGCGCTTTAGCCGCAGGCTTGGCAGCAGCAGGTTTTGCGCTGGCTGCTTTCGTAGCAGGCTTAGCGGCTGGGGCTTTAGCAGCCACAGGTTTGACAGCGCGAGCGGTGGCCGGTTTTTGCGCCGCTGCTTTAACCGTTGGTTTCGCAGCCGCTTTTACAGGGGCCTTGGCAGGGGCTTTTGCGGCTGTTTTGGCGGGCGCTTTTGCAGCAGCCTTCTTGGCACTGGCAGCAGGCTTGGCGTCACGGGTGGTCAACGCTTTGGCAACAGCTTCCTTGACCCGGCCTACACCTTGAGCGAGCTTCAAGCTTTCTTGAGCGTCGCGCTTGAGTTGCAGGATGTAATCGCGGGTTTCTGTTTGACGTTCTTTCAGGGCATCAAGCAGTTGCTCAAGCTCTTTAACTGCAGACTTGGCTTTGGACTGAGCCTTGGACTTGCCGGAATTGGCCGCGTCTTGCAGTTTGGCGCGCGCTTTGTGCAGTTTTTCCTGAGCTTTGCCGCGCTGTTTTTCAAGCTTGGCGAGCAGTTTCTCAGCATCAGCCAACGCTTGGGAGCAAGCGTTTTCCAAATGCTCAAGCAAGCTGCCTGAGAGCTGTTGGAGCAGGTGCAACGGGGTATTAACGGGCTTCTTTTTGGCCGACATGGTTTACCTCCTGGCTGAAGTGAGTGCGGCTCATACTAGACCTCTGCATGAACCGCCGCTAGATCATGTTGACACTAACGATAGCTATGCGTTGCATGGCGTCGAGAAAGTTGTTCCGGATCAACCTTTAGTCCGCTGCGGTGTTTATTTAACGGAGGCTTTTACCGGTTCAAAACGTTCCGTTGTTCCGAGCAAATAAAACACGATGCCCTGCAACACGGCTGGCATAATCCCCGGCACTTTTGGCCGGAGAGTGACCATGGCTCGTTATCTTTTATGGACTTTTTTATGCCTTGCTCCATTGGCCCACGCAGCGCCGGAAACACAGACCGATGCCGCGCATGACCTGGCTTACAGCCTGGGCGCCAGTCTGGGAGAACGCCTGCGCGAAGAGGTGCCTGACCTGCAACTTGACGCCTTGATTGAAGGGTTGCGCGCAGCTTATCAGGGCAAGCCGTTAACCCTCAGCGATGCACGCATCGAGCAGGTGTTGACGGAACATCAGTCGCGGATCGACGCTGCCTCCACTCAGCCTGATATCGAGCGCGCCCTGTCGGCCGAGCACGCGTTTTTGGCAAAGGAAAAAGCGCTGCCACATACCCGTGAGCTGGCGGACGGCATTCTTCAAACAGAACTCAACCCCGGCACAGGTGCAAAGCCTGAGGCTCAAGGGTGGGTGAATGTGAACTATATGGGACGGCTGCCCGATGGCTCTGTGTTTGATCAAAGCACGCAGCCACAGTGGTTTCGTCTGGACAGTGTGATAGCGGGATGGCGTAGCGCGCTGACTCAAATGCCAGTCGGGGCTAAGTGGCGACTGGTAATACCGTCAAGTCAGGCGTATGGCGCTGACGGCGCCGGGGATTTGATCGCGCCTTACACACCGCTGGTGTTTGAAATCGAATTGCTCGACAGCAAAAAATAAAGCGCATCTCGCCTTCGATTGCAGGAGCGCAGGTGCTCCTGCAACGTCTACGCCGGGGTGGCATATCAGGCTTGGATGGCTTCAGCGTTGGGCATGACGTTTTGGTTGTGAGCGTTGTGCAGTACTTCGATCAGGCAGTCTTCCAATTCGAATCGTTCATGAAGCAAGGCACCCAGCTCTTTGAATTTGGCGGCCAGCTTTTCACAATCAGGACGATGATCCTTGCCGTCACAGCGGTCATTGAAGTCCAGAGCACGTTCAGTGATTTCTTGAATGCGCGGATAAAGTTGAATGGCGAGCTCAATGCCGCGCTCATCATCAAAGGCTTTAGCTTCTTGATGTAGCTGATCGTAAATCTCGAAGTGGCCAGCCGACACATAGTCGACCAACACCTGGCAAAACTCTTTTTGGGTTTTACGCTTGGGATTCGAGGAATTTTGCTCGATCTTGACGGCTTCGTAAGCCTTCACGAGCTCTGCGCGCTCATGCAGCCAGTTATCAATCAGCTTGTGGACGCCGTTGAAACGCTCCTGAGCATTCTTGCAACTCTCTAGCATGGTGATCTCTCTTCCCTTATGGGCTCATGCCACCCAGCGTTGGCCGGGCCTGTCTGAACCCAAAAGTGCGCTAGAGCGCAACGGCATTGGGCGGCATATTCCAGTAATGCGTGCGGGCCAGATTATGCCCGCACGGTGACTGCTTCAAGGTACGCACGAGAGAAAATTCATACAAGCGTTTAATGGGACCTGCTACGCCGGGTCGCAGGGAGGGCTATGCATGCGGGAAACGACTGTGCGAATGAGCTGCGTAATGCTTAGCAGGCACAGGCCGGTGAATGCCAGCAAACTCAATTCGGGGATGCTCAGGCCAAAAACTGTCCAACTGACGTGAACACACTCTTCGCTCCCTCTGAATAGCGCCGAAAGGGCAGTTTTCAAGGAAAAGTTGTGCAACATGCAAATGAAGTCGGGCTGGCAGAACATGAGTTGCTCAGGCGGCACCCTGAGTAATATCACTTGGCGCACTGCGCTCATTGCCCCGGCGAACGCCAGTACCAACGACACGATCGAATAACTCATTACACGTTTGGGGCGCGAGGCATGCGCATAAGCGATCAGATTCACGATACAAAAGGCCAGTAGAAAAAAACGCTGCACCCAACATAACGAACACGGTTTAAGTCCGGGCCCGTACTCCAGATACAAGGAGACGCTCAGCACAGTCGAACTGGCTAAAAACATCAGGAGAAATATGAAACGTGAGCCGGCCAAAAACATGGCTTTTCCGTAACAAAATAGACAGGTAATTACGGTAGTGGAAAGCCGTTGGCCCTTTCAAGATGGGGCCCGGGGGAAGCTTCCGTAAGGCTGTAAGGATTAACCGACAGGCTCTGAAAGATAGTTTGTTACATCTCGTAGGAATTTTACTTTCCGGAAATTAAGTATGAGATTTCTTTAAGGGAAGCCGACTTACGCCTATGCATAAGTCGGACTCTTCTTAGATACCACTCGCAGTGGCCGGTAAGGGTAACGCTAACAAACGCTCATCCAAAAGGTTCAAACCTTCTTGAAACAGTTGATTGCTACGATCGGTTTCACCCAGTTGAGCCAATAACCTGGCGAGTTCAGCGCAGGCTTCCGGGTTACGCTGAAGTTTGAGGCTGCTTTCCAGGTAATCACGGGCCTTGCCCCACAAGCTGTTCTGCAGGCACAAACGACCCAAGGTCAGCAGCAGACTCGGATCTGCCGGATGCGCCTTGAGCCAGCCTTCAGCCGTTTGCAATTGTTTGACCGGATCTTTGCCGCGCAACAAACCGTACAGACGCACCAGATGGCTGTCGTAGTTGCGTTTCAGAGCGCCCCGCAAGACTTCCTCAGCCTCACCTTGAGCCCCCAATTGACGCAATTGTTCGGCATAGGCCAAAACCAGCGCCGGCTCCTGACGCTGGGCCGAGGTCAGTTGCTGCCACGCGCGCTGCAACGATTGCAGGGCCGCTTCGCCTTCTGTCTCGCGTTGTGCTGCCAGATTGAGGTTTTGCCCCCATGCCCGGCTTTCCAGCTCTGCCAGTTCTTTGGCGGGCAACACTTTGTCTTTGCGTAGCTCCGGCAACAGGCGAATCAGCGCTGTCCAGTCGCCACGCTGTTGATGCAGACGCTGTAACTGACGCAGCACCTGCACGTTATGCGGATGACGCTCGTGCATGGCTTGAAGGGTATTCAGTGCGCCATCGGTGTCGGCGCGGTCTACTTGCAACTGCGCATGGCTCAAAGCAATCGCAAGTTCCGCTTGTGGCTGACGCTGCAACGCGCGCTCAAGCAGTTTGTCACTCTCTTCGTAATGACCCAGCTCGTTGGCCGCACGGGCCGCGCCAAGATAGAACAGCAGCGGCTGCCGCTCTGCTTCGGCTGCACGTGACAAGTGTTTTTGCGCACTGGCCCAGCGTCCTTCGGCAAGATCCATCTGGCCTTGCTCGATCGCTATTTGCACACGCCGGCTACGGTTGCGACGCGACCAGGGGTTAACCAGCCCGGTTGAGGCCGTCACCAGCTCGACCAACAGCTTGATGCCCCAGATCAAAAGCCACAGCACAACAATCAGCGCCAGCGTGGCCCACACACTGGACTCATAGCGAAAACTTTTATAAGCGATTAGCACGTAGCCCGTGTCTTCGGCAATGGCCAGGCCGATGCAGGCCGCCGCTGCGATCAACAAAAACACAATCACATAGAAGCGCTTCATGGACTGGTCTCCTGCGCCGGGTTGCCGGCTGCCTGGCCCGGCTCGTCAGCACTGACGTGACGTCGCTCGAGGTAAGCCTGCACCGCGCTCAACGTGCCGGCCAAGTCCGGGGTTTTGACAGTTACCGGTTGCTTGCTGAGCTCAACCACTTGCTCCAACAGCTTCTGGCTTTGCGGATTGTCCTGATTGAAGTTGCCTTTGAGCACCTCTTCAGCCTGCGCCAACGCCTGGGTGTACACCGGCGCCTGTCCATTGAGCGCCGCCCATTGCGCCTGCTCCAGTGCAAGGCTCAAGGCTAGACGTACTTGCGTCAGGCTTTGCCCGGCCAACAGTGGGCGGACGTTTTTATCCGCATTGAAATCAATGCGGATGTAATGGGAGATTTCGTCCCACCACTGCGCCCATCGGCTTGCGCCATCCCCGTCAGCCGTCAGGCCAAGCAATGAATCGCCTTGGTCCTGATAAGCCGGAGCCAACGCATTAAGCTGGGCGACTTGATCGCGCAAGGCTGCCAGACGCAGGAACAGGCCGGTGCGGTCTGGCTGTTCGACACTGCGCAAGGCCGCGAGGCTTTTGGCCAACTGTTCCCGCGCAGCGTACGAGCCCGGGTCATTCTGTTCACGCAAAATGGCATCTGCCCCCTCCACCAGCGCCTGCGCACTGGTGATGTCTTGCAGTGCAGAAAGGCGCAGGCTGGCCAGACGCAGCAAATGCTCGGCCTCCGCCAGGCGCCAATCCTTGCGACTGGCTCCAAGAACGGTTTCGAGGCGCTGATTCAAACGCTGCTGGTCGCCCTGCAACTGCACCACCAGTTGGCGCTGATCATCCAGGGCGCTGGCCGAAGGCAATTGGTTCAGACGCGTGAGCAACTGTTGCTCACCTTGCTTGATCGACAAGGTTTGCGCACCCAACGTTTGCACTTCGCTCAGTTGTTGCGCCGTCTCCGTTTGTAGATGACGGACCTGCCACACGCCCCAGCCGCCTACCGCGACACCGGCAGCACCGAGCAACAGGGCGACGACCGCCAGGCCATTGCCCCGGCGCTCAGGCTTGACGACAGGCTTTTCAGCCGGCGCTTGCGGCGCGGGCTGCACAGGTTCTTTGGTCAAGATTGTTTCGCTCACGTATCCATCCTTTGCATTAGAGGGCAGGTACGGGATGCTCCCGTAACGCCGCCAGCAAAGCCGCGGCACTGGCGCCACGACAATCCACAACATGTTGGGCCCCGGCGCTGCGCGCCATCTCAGCCACGCGGGGGCTTGGAACAAACAACGGTAACGCTGACAGCCGGGTCCAGGCATCGCCAGCCAACTGCCGTAAATGTTCGAATCCTTGTCCACTGCTGACCACCAGCGCGTTCAGGCGTTCCACTTGAACACGTTGGCAGAGCGCCTCTGGCGGGTAGGACGGCAATTCACGCGCATAGAGCTCAAGGTAGTCGACCTGCGCGCCCAACTGGCGCAAATGGTCGGCCAATCGCTCGCGCCCGCCCTGCCCGCGCATGATCAAGACCTTGCGTTTGGCCCCTTCGACAGCACGCTTGAACTCCTCAAGGGCCAGCAAGGCTTCACTGTCATCTGCCGATGGAGGGTAGCTAACATCCAGCCCATAGCCGCAGAGAATCTGCGCCGTGGCGGCCCCGACACTGAACCACTTCTGCCGGGGCGGCTGCGACCAATACTGACTGACCAGAGCCAGCCCCAGCCGGGCAGCGGGTTTACTGACGACTATGACCGCGCAATAACGATCCAGCCCGCTAATCAGTTCGCGCTGCGGATCGCTTAACTCCAGCGGCCGAATCGCCAACAGCGGCAAGCTGCTGCTGAACACCCCGGCAGCGGCCAACTCGGCGGCCAATGCCGCGGAGTCATCGGCTGGCCGGGTCAGCAACACACGCCAGCCTGTCACGCGTGACCTGCCTCACCGTAAACGGCTTTAAGGATGTCCCCCGCGCCTTGGGCCAACAAGGCCTCAGCGACCTGCTCACCCAACGCTTGGGCATCACTGCGGGGCGCACGGGCATCAGCGCTCAACAGTGTCCCGCCGCTAGGCTCGCCCACCAGACCGCGCAACCACAGTTGCTCACCCTCAAGCACGGCGTAGCACGCAATCGGAACCTGACATCCACCATTGAGGTGTTTGTTCAAGGCACGTTCGGCCGTAACGCGCACGGCCGTGTCGGCGTGATGCAAAGGCGCGAGCAACGCATGTATTTCGGTGTCGGCACTGCGGCATTCGATGCCCACAGCCCCTTGGCCGCCCGCGGGCAAGCTGTCTTCGATGCTGATGGCGGACGTGATGCGATCTTCAAAGCCAAGACGGATCAAACCTGCTGCCGCAAGAATGATGGCGTCGTATTCGCCAGCGTCGAGCTTGGCCAGACGGGTATTGACGTTGCCGCGCAGGAAACGGATTTCGAGATCCGGACGACGGGTTAGCAATTGAGCCTGACGGCGCAGGCTCGACGTACCCACCACGCTGCCCGTGGGCAAGGCGTCAAGGCTGGCATAGGTATTGGACACAAACGCGTCACGCGGGTCTTCGCGCTCACAGATGCAAAAAAGACCCAGGCCTTCTGGAAAGTCCATCGGCACGTCTTTCATCGAGTGCACGGCAATGTCGGCTTCGTTTTCGAGCAAGGCTGTTTCCAGTTCCTTGACGAACAGGCCCTTGCCGCCGATTTTCGACAGCGGCGAGTCCAGCAGCTTGTCACCACGGCTGACCATGGGCACCAGCGTCACCACAAGACCAGGGTGGGCCTGCTCCAGACGGGCTTTAACGAATTCGGCCTGCCACAGAGCCAGGGCGCTTTTACGGGTAGCGATGCGGATTTCGCGAGAGGACATGGATCAATCCGTACTGAAAAGATACGGCGGATAATAACAGCTCAGCCAAATCTGCTTTGACTTGTATCAGAAGTCAGCGGCCTCCCTGACCGAAAACGGGGCTCACGCGCCCTATTGGGCGCGTGCTACAGCTGCTGCATCATTTTTCGAACACCCGCTACATGGCGGCGACTGACAATCAATGCATCACCATTGAGCCCTTTGAGGAACAGCTGGAAGTGCCCCAGCGGCGTGCGCTGCAGGCGCTCGATACGATTACGCGCCACCAAGGCATTGCGGTGAATACGCACAAAGCGTTCGCCAAACTCGTCTTCCAACGCCTTGAGAGGCTCATCCAGCAAGACTTCGCCGCCTTCATGGCGCAAGGTCACGTATTTGTGGTCGGCAATAAAGTAGATCACCTGGTCGATAGGGATCAGCTCAATGCCTTTGCGGGTACGGGCGCTGATATGGCTGCGGGGGCCACTGCCCGATTGCGCTGCTGGACGGGTAAGCGCAGCCAGTTGAATGCGGTTGGGCCGGTGCGCCTCTTTCAGGGCGGCGCTGAGGTCCTGGGCATTCACCGGTTTGAGCACATAGCTGACGCCGCTGTCTTTCAGCGCCTGCTCGGGGAAGTCGTCAGGCGCCACGCAGAACACCACGGAAGGCGGCAGTTCGCGCTCGCACAATTTCGCAGCCACTTGCAGCCCGTCCAGACCCGGCATGCGGATGTCGAGCAACACAACGTCCGGTTTCTGGCTCTCGATCAGGTTCAATGCCTCTTCGCCATCAGTGGCGACGGGCTCCAGCAACGTATAGCCCTCAAGCGAGCCGAGCAATCGGCTCAAATGCTCGCGGGCCAGGGTTTCGTCATCAACGATCAGGACATTCATATAGCGCTGTATTCCTGCGTGAGTCTCGCACAAGGATAGCGTAGACAGGTGAAGTGACGGCTGTCACGGCGATCGATGCTAAGACTAGCGCGAAGGCCAAAAAGTGCCGTAAACCGCACAGCAATATTCACCTGTATCTGTGGCTCGTTTTAATTGCGGATCCGTCGAAGCACCAGCAAACATCTGTAACGACTTATCCATACGACCAACTGTAGACGGTTGCCAAGCCGAAGGTGCTCAATCGATACATTTCGTTTCGGTATTTTGTTTATACCTCAGATCAGGCAAAAACCAGCCGACCTGCGTCAACGCCTTGAAGGGCAACCCTGTTATGATTCGCGGTAACTTTTTGTGTAACTCCCCTCAGCCGATTACGAGCGAATCCATGAGCACCGACAAGACCAATCAGTCCTGGGGCGGCCGCTTCAGTGAACCCGTCGACGCCTTCGTTGCGCGCTTCACCGCCTCCGTCACCTTCGACCAGCGCCTTTATCGTCACGACATCATGGGCTCCGTGGCCCACGCCACCATGCTGGCCAAGGTCGGTGTACTGACCGATGCCGAACGCGACAGCATCATCGATGGCCTGAAGACCATCCAGAGCGAAATCGAAGCCGGTACGTTTGACTGGCGCATTGATCTGGAAGACGTGCACATGAACATCGAGGCGCGTCTGACCGACCGCATCGGCGTGACCGGTAAAAAACTGCACACAGGCCGTAGCCGCAACGATCAGGTGGCGACGGATATCCGCTTGTGGCTGCGCGATGAAATCGACCTCATCCTGGCTGAAATCACCCGTTTGCAAAAAGGGTTGCTGGAACAGGCCGAACGCGAAGCCGAGACCATCATGCCTGGCTTCACCCACCTGCAAACCGCCCAGCCCGTGACATTTGGTCACCACATGCTGGCGTGGTTTGAAATGCTCAGCCGCGACTACGAGCGCCTTGTAGACTGCCGCAAGCGCACTAACCGCATGCCGCTGGGCAGCGCCGCACTGGCGGGCACCACGTACCCGATCGACCGCGAATTTACCGCGCAACTGCTGGGCTTTGATGCCGTTGGCGGCAACTCGCTGGACAACGTGTCGGATCGCGATTTCGCCATCGAATTCTGCGCTGCCGCCAGCATCGCGATGATGCACCTGTCGCGTTTCTCCGAAGAGCTGGTGCTGTGGACCAGCGCGCAGTTCCAGTTCATCGACTTGCCTGACCGTTTCTGCACCGGCAGCTCGATCATGCCGCAAAAGAAAAACCCGGATGTTCCCGAACTGGTACGTGGCAAAAGCGGTCGCGTGTTCGGCGCGCTAATGGGCCTGTTGACCTTGATGAAGGGCCAGCCCCTGGCCTACAACAAGGACAATCAGGAAGACAAAGAGCCGCTGTTCGATGCCGCCGACACCCTGCGCGATTCGCTGCGGGCATTTGCCGACATGATTCCGGCGATCAAACCCAAGCACGCAATCATGCGCGAGGCTGCACTGCGCGGGTTCTCCACGGCGACCGATCTGGCGGACTATCTGGTACGCCGCGGCCTGCCGTTCCGCGACTGCCACGAAATCGTGGGTCACGCCGTGAAGTACGGTGTTGAAACAGGCAAGGACCTGGCAGAGATGAGCCTTGACGAACTGCGCCAGTTCAGCGATCAAATCGACGACGACGTATTTGCGGTGCTGACACTGGAAGGCTCGGTCAATGCGCGTAATCACATTGGCGGCACTGCTCCGGCCCAGGTAAAGGCAGCGGTTGCTCGCGGCAAAGCCTTGCTGGCCAGCCGCTAACAATCGGTAGTCGCTGTCCGGGCAATGGCAGCCGTCGGGGTCAACCCACGTGCAACTCGTCAGCGACTACATCCGGGCGCCCAAGGGCGCCCGATTATTTCTTGCTACTGATCCACGCCATAAATTGCGGCATGGCCGCGGTTTTGTCGGCGGCGATCTTCTGCGCATGCGGGGTTTGCTCAAGTTGCTTGAGTAAGGCTTTCGCCGCAGGCCACTCGGCCAACAAATCCAGTCCAAATACTTTATGCCCTACGGCACACGCCAGATCCACGCTGTAGAGGAAGAAAATGTCCGCCACACTCAAGGTTTCGCCTGCCACATACGGGGCGAATTTACCGTGCCTGCCGAGGGAAGAAATGCCTTGAATCAACTCGGCTTTAGCTCTTTCCTTAATCTCCTCCGACACTTTCATGCCAAAGAAAGCCTCGGGATAACACGCGCGGGCTGGCAACTCGATGTACAGCTCGATTTCCTTGGCCAGCGCCAGCACCTGAGCACGCTCGAACGGATCGGCTGGCAGCAGGGCGGCGCCCGGTTGAGTGTCTTCAATGTATTGCAGGATCACGCTGGTTTCGTTGATGAAGCCCTGCTCAACACCCAGCACCGGCACTTTGCCACGCGGGCTGATGGCCAGCGCTTCGGGGGTCTGGGCGGCAAAAAACGGCACTTCCTCAAACAGCACGCCTTTTTCCAGCAGCGCCATTTTGACCATGTTGTAGTAGTTGCTGACTGCAAATCCGTAAAGCTTGAGCATTGCGAAGCCTCCAGGCCGGGTTGAGGGGGTGGGCAGCGTTTGTTATAGAGGTTCACCACTCGACTGGCTAGCAGCATCACTGCGCTGAATGCAGTTAAACTGCCCGCCTTTACTTAAGGAGCCTGCCCATGAGCGAGCCAACAGACATCGATAGCGACGAAGAAGCGTTCGCCGAAAACACCCTGATCGAGGCCATCGAAAACCAAATCGAGGCCGACAACCCGCCTGCTGCCAAAGCCACATTCAACAAGCTGACGCTAGTGGGCTATGAGCGCGATGACATTTTGAACATGATGGCCCACGTGCTGGCTGTGGAAATTGACGCGATTCTCGAAGAAGACCGCGCCTTCAACACCGAGTGGTACGAAGCCGCGTTGCGCGCACTGCCTGAGCTGCCACCCGAGAAAAACTGAGCCGGCACTCAGGGGCGAATCGTCGGCGCCCGCTGCCAATCCAACGCGTGGGCGGGCACCGGACGACCAAACCAGTAGCCCTGCCCCAAGTCGCAATGGTGGTCGAGCAGGAATTGCGCCTGTTCGACATACTCGATCCCTTCAGCGTGCACCTGCATGCCCATGCTCTGCGCCAGCGCGATGACTGCGCGCACGATGGCCACATCGTCATCGTCACTCGGCAGCCCGGCGACAAAACCCTGATCGATCTTGAGCTTTTGCACCGGCAATCGCTTGAGCCGCAACAGCGACGAAAAACCGGTGCCGAAGTCATCAATCGCCAGTCGCAACCCCAGCTCGCGCAGGCGATGCATCTGCTCCAGCGCAACTTCAGAATTGTCCATGACCGCACTTTCGGTCACTTCCAGCTCCAGCAACGCGGGATTCAGCCCGGTGTCCGTCAAGACCGTAGACACCAACTGATACAGCTCGGGCCGCGCAAAGAGGCGGCTGGAAATGTTCACGGCGACAAACGACAACTCCACGCCCGCCGCTTGCCATTGGCACATCTGCCAGCAGGCCTGCTCCAGCACCCACGCATCAATCTCGGCAATCAACCCCGTACGCTCGGCAATCGGAATAAATTCGCCCGGCGCCACCAGACCGCGTTGCGGGTGCTGCCAACGTACCAACGCCTCAACGCCCACCATGCGGCTGGAGCTCAAGTCGTGAACCGGTTGGAAATAGACGCGCAGCTCATGCTGTTCCAGGGCGCGCCGTAAATCACTGGCCACTTCAATGCGGTATTGCGCATGGGCGGTCAGTTCTTCGGTGTACAAAGCGTAGCCTTCGCGGCCCGCGCTTTTGGCCTTGAACAACGCCGAGTCGGCATTGCGCAGCAATTGTTCGGCATTCAGGGCGTCATTGGGGTACAAGCTGATGCCCACACTGGCGCTGATGAACAGCTGGTGGGTTTCAATGATAAAGGCGCCCTTCATGACTTCGAGCACTTGCTGGGCAAAGCCGGCAGCCTGAGCAACCTGTGTGCAGGTTTCCACCAGCACGGCGAATTCATCGCCGCCCAGACGAGCCACGGTAAAGCCTTTACCGAACACCGCCGTCAGGCGCTCACCCACGGCCTTTAGCAACAGGTCACCGACGTTGTGGCCCATGCTGTCGTTGATGATTTTGAAATGATCGAGGTCGATCATCAGCAGCGCGCAACCCGATTTGTGCCGTTGCGCGTACGCCAGCGCCTGTTCGGCACGGTCAGTGAACAGCAAGCGGTTTGGCAGGTCAGTCAGTGGATCGTGATGCGCCAGACGCATCAATTCGGTTTGGGTGTTTTTGATTGCAGAAATGTCCGAAAACACTGCCACGTAATGGCTGACCCGGTCTTGGCTGTCGCGAACGGGGCGAATTGTCTGCCATTGAGGATAGATCTCGCCGCTTTTGCGACGATTCCAGATCTCACCGTGCCATTCGCCGGTTTTTTCCAGCGATTCGAACACGGCCTGATAAAATTCCGGCCCATGATGCCCAGACTTGAACATGCTGGGCCGTTGACCCAGTACCTCGTCAGGTGCATAGCCGGTGATTTTCACCAACGCCGGGTTCACGTGCACGATGACGCCATTGTGATCGCTGACCAGCACGCCCTCACGGGTGCAGTCGAACACCACCGCAGCCTGACGCAGGTGCTCTTGATCCTGACGCTGGCGTTTCAAGCGCGCGCCCATACCCAAAAAACTGAACAGGCGGGCACGTGCGACGAATATCAGCCCGGCACTGACACACACCCAAACATAGCTATTAACCAGCTGCCAGCGCGCCAATTGGGCTGAATCATCAAGAAAACTGTTCAATAAATGATCAGTGAGCAATAGCCACGAGACCGACAACAGCCCGTATAAAAGGGCTGCACGCATGGCATCACGATAAGAAACCGACATAAGACAGTTAAAACGCCTACAAAAAAAGAGGAATTATAGTGTAAGAAACATCCCGCGACTGTTATCTGAAAGGCCGACTGGTTTTATCTGCCTGCATAGTGATAATGCGTGTTGCAGTTTTTTTCATCTTCCCCGAGGGCCAAACAGCCTATGTGGTACAACGGTTTACTCGACTTGTCAGCCTGGCAACTGGTGGCAGTCACTCTGTTGATGACCCACGTGACCATTATTGGTGTCACGGTTTATCTCCATCGCTATTCAGCTCACCGCTCCCTGGAGCTCAATGGTGGCCTGAAACACTTCTTCCGCTTCTGGCTGTGGCTCACCACTGCACAGAACACGCGCGAATGGACTGCCATCCACCGCAAACACCACGCCAAATGCGAAACCACCGATGATCCGCACAGCCCGGTCATCAAAGGGTTATCGACCGTTTTGCGCAAAGGTGCAGAGCTTTATCGCGAAGAAGCACAAAATCCCGAAACCCTGCGCATCTATGGCAAGAACTGCCCTGAAGACTGGATTGAGCGCAATCTGTACTCGCGTTACAAACTGTTGGGCGTTGCGATCATGCTCGCCATCGACCTGCTGCTGTTCGGCGCCATCGGCCTGACCATCTGGGCGATCCAGATGATGTGGATTCCCGTCTGGGCCGCTGGCGTGGTAAACGGTCTGGGCCATGCGGTGGGTTATCGCAACTTCGAATGCCGCGACGCAGCGACCAATCTGGTGCCGTGGGGCATCATTATTGGCGGCGAAGAGCTGCACAACAATCACCACACCTACCCGAACTCGGCCAAGATGTCGGTGAAAAAGTGGGAGTTCGACCTCGGCTGGGCGTGGATCAAAGTGTTCAGCTTTTTGCGTCTTGCCAAAGTGCAGCGGGTTGCCCCCATCGCCCACCGGGTCGAAGGCAAAGGCAGCCTGGACATGGACACCGCCATGGCCATCTTGAACAACCGTTTTCAGATCATGGCGCAATACCGCAAGTTGGTAATTGCACCGCTGGTTCAGCAAGAGCTGGCCAAGGTCGATCATTCAGTGCGCCACCAGTTCCGCCGTGCCAAGCGCTTGCTGTCACGCGAGACCAGCTTGCTGGAAGACCGTCATCACCAACGTATCGAGACGTTGCTTGAGCACAGCCAGTCGCTGAAAGTGATTTACGAAAAGCGGCTGGCCTTGCAACAGATCTGGGTCAAGACCAGCTCCAACGGGCACGACATGTTGGCGGCAATCAAAGATTGGGTCCACGAAGCTGAAGCCAGCGGGATTCAATCACTGCGAGAGTTCGCCAAGCAGTTGAAGACGTACTCGCTGCGCCCGGCAGCGGTTTAAGGGAGAGCGTGCAACCGCTGCTACAGGCAGCAGTTGCACAAGCTCAAGACTTTTTAAGCAGACGCTCCAGCTCCGGCACGCCAACTTTCAACAGGCGTGCCGTTTTGCTTTTAGCCACCTCGTTCACCCCTTCGCCAGGCTGCAAGCTGGCCACCTGCCCCGCCAGATTCATCAGCAAGGCTTCCCGCGAATACACCCCGCCACCCAAGTGATAGATCGCCGCGATCAGCTCGCGCAGCTCCAGCGGTAAACGCCAACGGGTGCGCAACGCCGAACCATAGGCCGCGCCGAACTCAGCCAGCGACTCGTCAATGGCTTGAGTGTCCAGCGCGCCACCGGCCTGCTGCCACTCCTGCAAACAGCGTAATAACGCCAGATCTCCCAGCCGATGCAGTAACCCGGCGCAGTAGCAGCGCTCCTGATCCAGCATCAACAGGCGAGCCAACGTGCGCCCGTATTCAGCGGTGTGCAGCGACGCGTTCCAGTAATGTTCCGCGTAATCAGCCAGGCAAGGGTCGCTGAGACGAGCGCTGCGTTTGAGGGTCAACCCGAGCACCAGATTCATGCTTTGCGCCGGCCCGAGGCGTTGCAACGCCTGCGCCAGCGTCTGCACCGGACTGGCCTGATGCTGGGCTGCGCTGTTGGCGGCCGCAATCAGCACCGCCGTAATTTGCGGGTCGGTGCGCACCTCTTGCTCAAGCAGTTTCAGGTCCAGGCCACCCGGATTGAGGCTGCGCTTGACCGCCAACTGCACGTCGGCCAGCAAAGGCGCGCCATCCGATGAGGCACGCCGGTGTTCCAGAAACCGCGTGAGGGTCATACCGGGGGTCAACGCCGGAACGTCGCACGCCACCTCTTGCCCCGCGCTCAGCAGCAGGCCTTGCAATCGCTGTGTCAGACCGGGCATGTCCAGCGGTTTGGTCAGGTAAGCCGTGGGCACCAGTGGCAAGGCTTCCCGCACGCTGGCACTGTCGTTGCGATTACTCAACAAGATAAACGGCAAAACAGGGCTTCGCCGGCGCTGACGCACATGGCGCAACAGATCGAGACCGCTGACGCCAGAGAGGTCCCAGTCAGCGATCACCAGGTCGTAGCTCTTTTCGCCCAACAGTGCGATCGCCTGCTGACCTTCGCCACATACATCCAGTCGCGCGTCGCAACGCACACTCAGTACCACTTGTTTGAGCAGATCCCGAGACCACGGGTCGGTCTCGGCAATCAGCACGCTCGGCGCAGTGGACACATCAACAGCAGTCATGAATACGCTCCGGGGAATGTCCATGCACCTTAGTCAATGCCGCGCGTCGGATACAGGCCAAATGCCCTAATTGCGCTTTACAGACGCAAAAAAACCGCCGAAGCGGTTTTTTTGTGTCACGTATCACAACTTACACGCCAAGACTTACGCCAGTTCAGCGAAGCACTCTTCGATGATGGCCAGGCCTTTGTCCAGTTGTTCGTCAGGCGAGGTCAGCGGCACCAACACCCGCAATACGTTGCCGTAAGGACCGCACGACAACAGGATCAGACCTTTCTCACGCGCTTTGGCGACGACCTGTGCCACGGCCGCTGCGTTTGGTTTGTGGGAGTCGCCGCCTTCAAACAGCTCAACCGCGATCATGGCACCCAGTGCGCGAACATCACCGATGACCGGGTACTTGGCCTGGATAGCCTTGAGGCCGGTAACCAGACGCTCGCCCACCGCTTTGCAGCGGTCCAGCAAGTGTTCTTCTTCAAACACGTCCAGCACAGCCAACGCAGCCGCACAGGCAATCGGGCTACCGGCATACGTGCCACCCAGACCGCCCGGTGCGATGGCGTCCATCAGCTCGGCCTTGCCGCACACACCGGCCAGCGGGAAGCCGCCTGCGATGGATTTGGCAAACGTGGTCAAGTCGGCAGTTACGCCCATCTGCTCCATGGCGAAGAACGTACCGGTACGGCCTGCACCGGTCTGTACCTCATCCGCGATCAACAGGATGCCGTGCTTGTCACACAGCTCGCGCAGGCGCGCCATGAACGCTTTCGGCGCCACGTAGAAACCACCTTCGCCCTGTACCGGCTCGATGATGATGGCGGCGATGTCTTTCGGCTCGGCATCGTTTTTGAAGATACGCTCGATGCTGGCGATAGAGTCGTCAACGCTGATGCCATGCAGTTCGCACGGGTACAGCGCACGGAAGATCCCGCCCGGCATCAGGCCCATGCCTGCCGAGTAAGGCACGACCTTACCGGTCAGGCCCAGCGTCATCATGGTACGGCCGTGGTAGGCGCCGGTGAATGCAATCACACCCGCACGACCCGTGGCGGCGCGGGCGATTTTGACGGCGTTTTCCACGGCTTCAGAACCGGTGGTGACCAGCAAGGTTTTCTTGTCGAAATTGCCCGGCACCTTGGCGTTGATTTTTTCACACAGCTCAACGTAGGGCTCGTAGGCCAGTACCTGGAAGCAGGTATGGGTCAGTTTGGTCAGTTGCTCTTGAACAGCGGCAACGATTTTCGGGTGCAGGTGACCGGTGTTGAGTACGGCAATACCGCCTGCGAAGTCGATGAATTCACGACCTTCAACGTCAGTCACGGTCGCGTTCTTCGCAGACTCGGCGAAGATCGGGTGAATCTGGCCAACACCGCGGGGGACAGCGGCTTCACGGCGTTTCATCAGGGATGCGTTGGTCTTGTTGCTCATGGGTGTCCTCATTCGCCGCTCATCAAACGGCGTGGTTCAAGGCTGACGCGCCGGGGAGACAACCAGGCCAGCATGCGATGATCGACTGGCATGGCGCTCCCGGCCACAGGAATTAACACGTTGAAACGCAGAGGAAGCATCGCTCTCGTGCCCCCTCTGCTGAACCACCCGCCGGGTTAGATCCCCAGGCAGAGATATTTGATTTCCAGGTAGTCTTCAATGCCGTATTTGGAGCCTTCACGGCCCAGACCCGACGCCTTGATACCGCCGAACGGGGCGACTTCGTTGGAGATCAGACCGGTGTTCACCCCGACCATGCCGTATTCGAGGGCTTCCGCCACACGGAATACACGGCTCAGGTCGCGGGCATAGAAGTACGACGCGAGACCGAATTCGGTGTCATTGGCCATGGCGATCACTTCGGCTTCGTCTTTGAAGCGGAACAGTGGCGCCAGCGGGCCAAAGGTTTCTTCCTTCGCCACAGCAGCATTTTTTGGCACGTTTACCAGAATGGTCGGCTCAAAGAAGCTGCCTTCCAGACTGTTGCCACCAGTCAATAGCGTTGCGCCTTTGCTCACGGCGTCTGCAATGTGCTCTTTGACTTTGGCCACGGCCTTGTCATCGATCAGCGGCCCCGTGGTGGTGCCTTCTTCCAGACCGTTACCGATCTTCAGCTTGCCCACAGCCGCTTTGAGTTTTTCGGCAAACGCGTCGTACACCGAATCCTGAATGTACAAACGGTTGGCACAGACGCAGGTCTGGCCGTTGTTGCGGTATTTGGAAATGATTGCGCCTTCAACAGCCTTGTCCAGGTCTGCATCGTCGAACACGATAAAGGGCGCGTTACCCCCCAGTTCCAGCGAAACTTTTTTAATGTCCTTGGCACATTCAGCCATCAGTTGGCGACCGATCTCGGTCGAGCCGGTGAAGGACAATTTGCGCACGATCGGGTTGCTGGTCAGCTCGCCGCCGATGTCGCCAGCGCTGCCGGTAACCACGCTCAACACGCCCTTCGGAATGCCTGCACGGTGCGCCAGCTCAACCAGTGCCAACGCGGAAAAAGGTGTTTGCGAAGCAGGCTTGATGACCATGGTGCAACCGGCCGCCAGTGCCGGGCCTGCTTTACGCGTGATCATGGCAGCCGGGAAGTTCCACGGCGTGATCGCGGCGGTAACGCCAATGGGTTGCTTGATCACGATCAGGCGTTTGTCCGGCTGGTGACCCGGAATGACGTCGCCATAAATACGCTTGGCTTCTTCCGCGAACCACTCGATGAACGACGCGGCGTAAACAATCTCGCCTTTGGCTTCGGCCAGCGGCTTGCCTTGCTCCATGGTCATCAGGCGACCCAGGTCATCTTGATGTTCGATCAGCAACTCAAACCAACGGCGCAGTTTAGTGGCACGCTCTTTGGCAGTCAGGGCACGCCAGGCTGGCAGCGCCTTATCGGCCGCCTCAATGGCGCGGCGGGTTTCAGCGGCGCCCATCTTTGGCACAGTACCGAGAATTTCACCGGTGGCCGGGTTATTGACCTTGATCGTCTGGCCGCAGTCGGCGTCTACCCAAGCCCCGTCGATGTAGGCTTGCTGGCGGAACAACTGTGCGTCTTTGAGCTGCATGTGGGCTTTCCTTAACAGCACCGCGCGGACGCGGAGCAAATTATTGAGTGTAGAAAGGCGCCAGAGGTGGCTGCCGTCAGGAAGTCATTCACTGCCAAAGTGTTCAAAAAACGCACAACACACACGGCGTGCGGTTTAGCACTCAGACAAGAGCGTTTGAAATCTCAAACGAATCCTAGGAGCAAAGGGGGTAAAGGACAATAGGTTGTTCGAAAAAAAGAACAAGCGGCTATTAAACCCCCTTTCTCGCACGGCCCCCATTAATAGCCCATATCGGCGCAAGAAACACCCGCTCAATCAGCGGCATGGACGGGTGACACGCAGATGAGTATTATGGCGCCCGCGTCGCACCAGTAGCTCAGCTGGATAGAGTACTGCCCTCCGAAGGCAGGGGTCGTGGGTTCGAATCCCGCCTGGTGCACCATTCTTCTTTCCCTTGTTCAAGGGAACCGCTTTACCCCTCCGTTATTTATTCGCTCTCCTGCAAGTCATCGCTTGATGCATTGCCGCGACTGAGCTTGCCCCCTGACACGATTAGAAAGAAGGGTGTACTGCATTCTGGCGTCCTCCCTTTCAGTGGCGTACATGGCGGGTCATTGCGCCGGGGCGCGCAATCATGAATGATACGGCTTCTCATTCACGCCATTGCCGCTTGAGTCTCTGTTGATGCCCTCGCCTTCTCCTTCCCGTTTGCTGGCCAGTTTTCAGGAGCATTACGACGATCTGTTGTCGTTCCTGACCCGCCGCCTGCGAGACCGTCACCGGGCGGCGGATGTGGCGCAGGAAACGTGGATCAAATTGGCGAAGATCGATCCACACTCAATCACTGTGCAAAATGATCGGCACTTTATTTTCAAGGTCGCGGGCAATCTGGCCATTGATACGCTACGGATCGATCAGCGCCAGACCCGTAATTTGAGCGCCGAGCCTCCGTCGGTAGAACTTGTGGATCCGGGCTTGCCGCCTGAAGGGCTGCTGTTGGCCAAGGAACGCATCGGGATTCTCGACCAAGCATTGCAGCAGTTATCGCCCAACGCCCGGCAAGCGCTGCTCATGAGCCGCATCGACGGGATGACCCAAGCCCAGATCGCCGCTGAGCTGGGCGTGTCGCCAAGTATGGTGGCAAAATACATCGGCCAGGCGTTGCGCCACTGCCGTGACTGGCTCAAACACAACCATGCCTGAGCCCGCCGCAATGCCTCCTTGCCCCCCCTCCGACGATCTCGATGATCAGGCCATTGATTGGCAAACCCTGCTGCACTCGGGTGAAGCCACGGCGCGTCAGCGTCTGGCGTATGTTCAGTGGCAGCACACAAGCCCCGCCCACAAAGCGGCTGCTCAAGAGGCCGAAGCGCTGTGGGCAGACATCGGTTTGACCCCAACGGCTCACACTCACGTCGTCACACCTCGCCCGCGCCGCAGGGCTGCACGCTGGGCCAGCGGGGTGGCGGCCGGGCTGGTGCTGGCAGTGGTCGGTTATGGCGGCGCCGAGGCTGTGCCGGGCTGGTTCGACACCCATCACACCGGCGTTGGCCAGCGCCAGCAATGGGTATTGAGCGATGGCTCACGGGTCACGCTCAACAGCGCCAGCGCAATTACCGTCGACTTCAATGAACACCGCCGCACGCTCTCACTGCGCAAGGGCGAAGCCTTGATTGAAGTGGCTGAGGACCCGTCGCGGCCTTTTATCGTTGAGGCTGGCGCCGATCGGGTGCAAGCCAAAAGCGCTACCTTTAGCGTGCGACGCGAATCGGATCAAACAAGGGTGCTAGTGGCCACCGGCGCCGCGCAGGTCGAGCATCAGGCTCAAACACTGGAGCTGCGAACCAATCAGTTAGCGGTGTACCGAGCCGGGCAAGCGCTGGCCGAGCGCGATCAGGTGGACGCCCATGCGCTCACAGCCTGGCATCGCGGCAAACTGATCTTCAATCGTAAACCGTTGCAAGAGGTGCTGGCCGAGCTGGAGCGCTATCAATACGGGCGCATCGTCCTTCCTGATGCCAGCCTCGGCGCGTTGCAAATCAGCGGCGTGTTCGACCTCAACGACCCGCAAAACCTGCTGCATACCCTGGAGCAACGTTACGGGCTGAACATCACCTATTTGCCGTTTGTGGCGTGGGTGCGCTGAAAATAATTCTTCGCGGGCACTGCAAGATCCGCTCGGGCATATCGTCGTAGTAAGACTGAGAGCGAAATACGTTCTCATTTGCGACATAAAAACCCGAAGAAGGATTGAAAACGCGATGGTCGAGCACGTCAAAAAGCCGCGTAGTGCACAACGTAAAGAACAGCGACTGCGTCAGGTGTTGATCGCCACCACCTTGTTCGCCAGCTTGGGCGGCACCGTGCAGGCCATGGCTCAGACAGCGACGGCACAAGACACAGCCATCAGCACGCGTCAGGTCACTGTCAGCGTCCCGGCTCAAGACCTCGACCAAGCCCTTACCCAGTTCGCCGACCAGGCCGACTTGCACCTGCTGTTCACGTCTGCTGAAGTCGCCGGTCTGCACAGCCCGGCGTTGCAAGGCCAGATGAGTGTCGCGCAGGCGTTGCAGACCTTGCTGGCGGGCAGCGGCCTGAACTGGCAGTTCAGCGATGCACGGACGGTGACCCTGCACAAGCCCGAAGCGCCCGCCCAAAGCCTGCAACTCAAAGCACTGCAAGTCAGCGTCGGCGCGCGCACCAGCACAGCGATCAGCGAAATTCCGGGCACCGTGTGGGTGGTCGACCACGTGCAGTTGCAAGAGCAGCTCGACACCGGCGTCACCCTGAAGGAGGCCATCGGCAAGCTGGTACCGGGGCTGGACCTGGCCCCTGAAGGACGCAGTAACTACGGGCAAAACATGCGCGGGCGTAACGTGCTGGTGATGATCGACGGCGTCAGCCAGAACAGCTCGCGCGGGTTGTCGCGACAATTCGACAGCATCTCGCCGTTCAACGTGGAGCGGGTCGAAGTGTTATCTGGCGCCAGCGCGCTGTACGGCGGCGGTGCCACGGGTGGGATCATCAATATCGTGACCAAAAAAGGCACCCCCGGCCCGGCTCAATTCGAAACCGAACTGTCAGCCACCAGTGGCTTCAACAACAGCGATGACCTGTCCAGCCGCATCTCGCAATCGGTGAGCGGCGGCACGGAACGCATCTACGGCCGGCTGGGGATTTCCGGCGAGCAGAACGAAGCCTTTTACGATGGCAAAGGCGATCAGGTGTTTATCGACAACACCCAGACCGACCTGCAGTACAACCGCACCCTTGACCTGATGGGCAGCCTCGCGATCAAGCTCGACGATGAACAGGACCTTGACCTGCTGGCGCAGTATTACGACTCGGGCAACCACGGCAACGTGGGCATTTACTTCCCCAACCTGCACGACAAGGCCCCCTCCAACCTTGAAGATGCCGAGATCCGCAGCGGCTATGACACCGACCTTGAGCCGCGCTCCAAGCGCCTGCTGTTCAACGCCAACTACCATCACAGCGCCGTACTGGGTCAGGACTTCTACCTACAGGGTTCTTACCGCAAGGAGGACAACAACTTCTTCCCGTTTCCTTACTACAACACTGCCAAACCCCAAGGCTCAAAAGGCGTTTACTTTGCGGCATCGCAGCAAAACTTTGAAGTCACCAGCCTCAAGGCGCTGTTCGCCAAGCAGTGGGACCGCTTGAAGCTGACGTATGGCGTGGACCTGGATCGCGAGCGTTTCAACGCCGAGCAAAGCGTATTTGATTCGGCCATTTCCTCGCAAAGCGGCGGCCTTGAGCTGGTCACCCAGAGCAAAGCCCCGCGCTATCCCAGCTACCGCGTGGACGGGCATTCGGTGTATGCGCAACTGGACTGGAAACTCACTGACGCCCTGACCCTGTCCGGCGGCGCGCGGCGCCAGCAAATGGACGTGGAGGTGGGCGTATTCAAGAATGTACCGGGGGGCAGCAACGACTACGCGGTCAATCTGTTCAACCTGGGCACCATTTACGACTTCCAGAACGGCCACCAGACCTGGATCAACTACAGCGAAGGCTTCGACCTGCCGGATCCGGCCAAGTACTACGGCAAGCCGGGTTTGAGCGTTAAAGATAACCCGCTGGCCGGTATTAAAAGCCGTCAGGTTGAGACCGGGTGGCGTTTCGCGGATGTGGATTGGGATGCGCAGGCCGCGGTTTATTACATCTGGTCGGACAAGGTCATCACCACAGATGCCGCCACGCTGACGATTGATGTAACAGACAAGAAGAGCCGCGACTTTGGGTTCGAAGGCGCGTTGACCCGTCACTTCAGCGACGGCTGGGAGGTGGGTGGCACCTTGCACATGGTGCGTTCAGAGGAAGAAGACGCTAACGGCGACCGGATGAAGCGCGATGCGCGTTACGCATCATTGTCCAAATCCACCGCGTTCGTGGGCTGGCACGGAGATGGACGTAACGTACGCCTGCAAGGCAACCATGCATTCACCCTCAAGGACGATGCCGACCACACAATCAGCGGCTACACCACGTTCGATTTAATGGGCAGCCAAGAAACCGGATTTGGCACGTTCAGCGCGGGTATCCAGAACCTGCTCGACAAGGAATACAGCACCGTGTGGGGCCAGCGTGCAGCGCTGTTCTACTCGCCAACATACGGACCGGAATACTTGTACGACTATCAGGGCCGCGGTCGGACCTACAGCCTGACGTGGTCGATGGCGTATTGACGCATCGTGTTGCACGGCAGCGGCGACAGGTTTTCTGTCACCGCTGACGAGGCATGAGGCGCTGGGGTAATTACTGAATCGGCGCGTTGAAACGCAGAGTCATTTGGTTGATGAAGTCTTCAAGGCTCATTTTCTGGCCGTTGAAATCCACGTTGCCTGCCGCGTAGTCAAGCGACGCCACAATGTTGTCGCCTTCCACTTTTGCCAGCCCGGCACCCACAGCGATGTTGCTGACCATGTTGCTGGTCATGGTGCCAACCTGCGCCAGGGTCTGCGGGTCGGTTTGGCCTTCCAGTTGCGCCTGTACACCGGCGAGGTCGGCAATCATCGGCTTGGACAGCTGCAACTTGGCTACCAGCGAGGTCAGCAGTTGCTTGGTGATTTCCACCGGCGGCTGATCAAGGGCAGCAGGCTGAGCCAGTGCAACTGCCAGGTTGAACTCGCTTTCGCCATTCGGCGTTTTCACCGTCAGCGTCTCGACCGCCATGTGCGGTTTACCCGCCAGCAACGTATCAAGATTGGTTTGTAGCTGGGTTTGCTCGGCCGGGGTCAGCTCAGTCACGGGCAGTGTGCCATCAGGTTTAGGCTGAAATTTGGTCTGGTAAATCTGCAACATCGATTGCATCGCAGGGATGTCCAGGCTGCTGGCGCTCAAGACCAGTTGTGCACTGCCGACCGGGTTGTTGTTGAGCGAAACGTCACCGACTTTGTAGTCCAGTCGCCCTGACAACAACTTGCCTTTGGCCGAGGTGGAGCCGGCGTATTCAAAATTATTGACCTTGAGCACCGATTGGCGATTGCCGAAGGTAAACCGGGTTTCATTCAAATTGATAAAGTTCTGACCCAGAAAGAAGCCAAATTCACTTTTGTCCAGGTCACTGGCCACGGTCAGACCGTTCAGCTCAATCAACAAAGGCGGTTTGTTCAGCGACACGGCATGCAGTTTGAAGTGATCCATGTAGCCTTTGCCTTTGAGGTTTTGACCGTCGGCACCGGACGTCCCTTCCATGGTCATGCCCGAGAAGCTGAGGCTGGAGTTTGCGTCCAGGGCGGCTTCGAGCGGCAGAAATTCCATACGGCCTTCAACCGAACGGTTGTAATTCAGTGTGACCTGGCCTTGCAGCGGCGATTGGTCCTTGGCAGCAGCAAACCACTTTTCAGTGAACGGTGTTTTTTCCAGCGCATACGTGGTCGTTGCCATGACTGGCATCCACTTGAAGGTTTTGAGGCGCGACCACGGCAACGGACCATGCTCGATGTCGGCCACGAACAGCAACTCTACAGGCTGGGCATCCGGCCCGGCGGAGTCATCCTCAACCTTTACGCGGTAGTGGGCGGTGCTGTTGTAGAGGTGACGGTCAAGTGAGACCAGTTCGACCGAGCCGTGGGTTGGCGTACCTTTCAACTGAGACGCCAGTTCCTTGTTGGCCTCCTGAATCGACGTTTGCAACACGCCTTCCAGTTTAGTGCCGGTGTACCACGCCCCAGCGGTATTCAGAGCACCTGCAATAACAACAATCCCTACTAACACGCCTAATGGTTTATTCATCAGTTGACCCGTTCAATGTCCGTTGTGTTGAAAGTAAAAGCGGTCTTTGCCAAGCCCGTCATGGGCCGAAAAGTGGCAGCAGGGTATCACTGGCAACTTGCCACACGCTTCTTTCGGACATTTTCAGTCATGAAAATTCATGCTGGGCGGGCCAAGAGACGCTCTATTTCATCCAGGCGATGATCGAAATTCTTGAGGATGGCGCTCCAGGTGTACACCAACACTTCCAGGTCATGATCTACGCAGATTTCTCCCACGGAATTCACAGACGAATCTGAGTAATCCAGCTGATACCGCTCTCGGCCCATGGCAGCGGCTACGTCAGATAACTCGCGTGCGTTATCGAGCCACTGACGCTCTTCCGAGGGCAAGGCTTTATCGAGTTGCAGGCATTGAGATTTGAGGGCATCAAGGCTTTTTTCGAGTGGCGTTCCGGTCAGTTCTCCCATGAACGCTTCAAACGTGCGCCCCGGCTGCCAGTAGCTGCCCCAGAAGTAGCGATCGAAGACTGTTTCGACGCGGCGTAATGCGATTTTGGTGTCCCAGATCAGAACCCGGGTCTGACCGGCTTCAACCTGACGCTTCTTGATTTGCCGGGTTTGCACCAATGCCCAAGCCACCACAGCAATAGCCAATACCGCAATCAATGCACTGGCGCTGTCCAGGAAGAACAACGCCTTGTCGATCTGGTGCGCCAACATGATGCCGTAGAAGTACGTAGCAGACAGCAGCACCACCGCGACGACCGCACACCAGAAACCGGGAGCATAAGGGTTTTTCATTATTAGAATCCCCATCGAGCCATTTTGCGCGATGGGGAGGGGCTAAAAGTGTCTCGACGCCCTGAGCCATCGTTTTGATACCGACCTCTCAGAGCATAGCAACGCCATCAGGGTTTGGCGTGGGTCGCCGCTTGCGTTCGTCCGCTTTCCCAGCCACCACCGAGGGCCAGAAACAAGTCGATCTGGCTCATGGCAACCTGAGTGTTGGCCGCTGACAATTGCGCGCGCATATCCGTGTAAACCCGGGTCGCTTGCAGGTCCGCCAGGAACGACTCGCGCCCCGCCTGATAGAATTGGTGGGTTTGGTCGGCGGCTGTCTTGGCTGATGCTTCTGCTTCGGCCAAGGCATCGCGGCGCTGCAACAACGCGGTGTATTGCACCAGACTGGTCTGGGTTTCGCGGATCGCGTTTAGAACAACGCCGTCGAACTTGGCCAGCGCACCTTGGGTGGCGGCTTCGGCTTCACGGATACGCGCACGCGAGCCGTTTGTAGGAATAGTCCAACTTAACAGCGGGCCAAAGCCCCAACGATTGGTCGGCGCAGTGCCAAGGTTGTCGATGATGCCAACAGTGCCAATGCTCGCGCCGATGCTGATGTCGGGGTAAAGGGCGCCTGTGGCCACGCCGATCTCGGCGGTGGCTGCCGCCAGATGACGCTCGGCCTGACGCACATCGGGACGGCGCTTGAGCAGCGCGGCACCGTCACCCACGGGCAACAATTGCGCGATCTGCGGCAACTCGGCGCAAGTGGCTACGCCCGTGGGCAGTTGGTTCAGCGGTTTGGCCAGCAACATCGATAGACGAAACAGCCCGGACTGGCGCAAGGCTTCGTAGCGAGGCAGTTCGGCGCGCAACGATTTGAATTGAGTTTCAGACCGCGTGACCTGAGTTTCGTCGCCGCGCCCTGCATCGCGCAGTTGCTGGGTCAATCGCGTGCTTTGCGCCTGCAGCTGGAGTGACTCTTCAGCAATGTGATGCTCCTCGTTGGCCGCGCACACTTGGGTATACGCCCGTACCACGTCTGCCACCAAGGTGATACGAGCAGTGTCAGCGGCGGCCTGGGTGGCGTCAGCATTGGCCTGTGCCGCCTCGATACCGCGCTGCAAGGTGCCCCATAAATCGAACTGATACGAAGTGCTGATGCCAAGGTCGCCGACGTTGGCCACAGGCACCTTGTCGGCCAACAGGAACGCTTCGCCAGACTCCTGCAAGCGCTGGGCGCCCGCCTTGGCCGAACCGCTCCAGCCGCCCGCTGATTGCGCTTGCTCAACCTGAGCCCGTGCCCGCGACAGGTTAGCGGCTGCAACGCGCAGGTCCGTGTTGGAGGCGAGCGCCTGACGCACCAGCTCGTTAAGCTTCGGGTCCCGATAGAGCTTCCACCAATCGGCAGGCACGGGCGCCGACATCACGTTGGCCCCCTCGCCCGCAAACCCTCCCTGCAAATCGGGGCGCTGCAGCGCGGCGTCTTTGGGCAGGTGATAGTCCGGCCCCACCAGTTGGCAGCCGGACAGCAACAAACCCAGCCCCACGGCCGCCAGGTGAACCGCTTTCATTGCGCTTGCTCCTGCGCAGGCGTGGTTTTGGGTGAGTCTTCGATAATCGAAACCGTGGCGGTTCGCCCGGCGATCATACGGAAATCTTCCGGCACTTCGTCGAACACAATGCGCACCGGAATGCGTTGTGCTAGCCGTACCCAGCTGAACGCCGGGTTGACGTTTGGCAGCAGGTTCTGGCCGCTGCTGCGGTCACGGTCTTCAATACCCGCGACAATGCTCTCGACATGCCCGCGCAAACGCGCATTGTCACCCACCACACGGATATCCACGCTCTGGCCGACGTGAATACCAGCGAGTTTGGTTTCTTCGAAATAGCCATCAATATGAAATGAGCTGCTGTCGACAATGGATAACACCGGCCGCCCGGCTGTGACGAATTCGTTGACCCGCGGCGCCCGGTCGTTGACATACCCGTCCACCGGGCTGCGCACGACGGTGCGGTCAAGGTTGAGCTGAGCGCTATCCACCGCCACTTGGGCCTCGGTGAGCGCCGCTTGTGCACGCATTTCGCGGGACTGGCTTTCTTCCAGTTGCTCGCGGGCGACCAGATTGCCCAAGCCTTTGTTACGACGACTTTCACGCTGGGCCTGGGCCAGGGTTTCCTTGCGATCGGCCAGGGTGGCTTGGGCCTGGCGCAGCGCCAGCTTGAAGCGTTCCTGGTCGATCACAAACAACACCTGATCACGGGTGACCGGCTGGTTGTCACGCACCTCAACCTGTTTGATCAGGCCCGAGACATCGGGGGCAATCTGCACGATGTCGGCACGGATGTGGCCGTCCCGTGTCCACGGCGCAAACATGTAGTACATGGTCATGCGCCAGACTACGACGCAGGCAAACGCCACCACCAGCAAGGTGAGAACGACGCGGCCCAAGGTCAATAACGGTTTTTTCATGTCATCAAATATCGACTTAACGAATCCACAACGCCGAGAAGCAGAGCGTAGAGACCGACGTTGAACAAAGCCCGGTGCCAGACCAGGCGGTAAAAGTGCACACGCGTCAGAACCGCGTGTACCACCAAAAACAGTAAATAGGTGATGCCCATCAACACCAGAAAGGTAGGCAGGAACACGCCGCTGATATCCACATCCCCGATCATAGCGGTGCTCCATCAATACCTTGCACGTGCGGCTGGGGAAGGTCGTCGTTGTCAACGATAAATTCGACGCCGGGCAACAGGGCCAGCCGCAGACCGCTTAGCGCGTGCAACAAATGAACACGGGCATCACTTTCGTCCTGCAAATCATTGGCATTGAGGGCGCGGCGCGTTCGGTCCATGGTCATCTGTAACCCTGCAGGAACAGGCAGGCGTTCACCGGCCATCAGGCAGCTGCGAAAGTAATCCCCTACGTCACTGACCACTTGGCGCAGCAGCAGTTGCGGGCCGCCGGTCACACGAGGTGCATACGCAAGCAAGTCCAGCAGATTAAGCGCGACGCGCAACTCGCGTACCGCAATGCCGGTGTCTTGCCCGGTCATGGCCAGACGCGGCAAATGCTGCATCAGGCGATCAAGCATTTGCGCCCCCATTTGCCGGTGTTCGGCCAGCGTCGCGGGTTTGGTGAGCCGTACAATATCCCGCCAGCTAAAACGGGTTAGGCGCTTGGCCGCCAGCTCAGCACCGAACGGCCGGGCGATCAGCGTCCACACAAATGCAAACAGCAAGCCGATAGGGCCTGCAAGGTTGGCATTTATGAACACCATGAAGTCCGCGTCGTAGGCACCCTGAATGCTGATAAAAGACGCAGTGTTCACAATCGTCAGTAACGTGCCCAGGTAGAAACGCGGCTGCACGGTGAGGGTGCCGACGCAGATAAAGGGCACAGCGAACGCCAGAACCAACATGGGGAAATCATGCAGGTTGGGCAAGATCACAAAGAGGTACAAACTGGCAAACAGTACCGACAGCGAGGTCCAGAAAAAGAAGCGGTAGATTTGCGGGGCCGGATCGTCCATCGCAGCAAAGAAACTGCAGGCTACAGCGGCAAGAATCACGGCACTCGCCCCGTCTGTCCAGCCCAGCAAAATCCACAACACGCACGCCACCACGATGGCGGTCACAGTCGAGAACGCCGAATAGAGCATCAGGCCGCGGTCCAGAAACGGCGTCAGGCGACCCAGCCGCCAATGTCGATACACCGCACGCCAGACATCTTGATTTCCCGTCGTAATGGCCTGCTGCAAACTTCTGCAGTCTTGCCATAGATCGATCCACTCACCCAAGCGGTACAACACGTTGGACAACAGCAGCTGACGCCGATCATCCAGCGCCGCCGCGCTCGGTTGCAGGGCCTCAAGTTCGTGGCGCAGGGCCTTCCAGTGCTCAATAGGCGCGCCTTCGCGAGTGCTTTCAAGCCATTGTTGCGCGCGGTAGAGCAGTGGCGTGACTTGCTCTACCAGCTCGGGCGTGCGCCGCTCAAGGGCGTACAGCGCGTCGTCCAGTGCATCCACGACAGGCAGCAGGTGAATCATGCGCCCGCGCAATTCTTTGGTGTTACGCACGGTTTGCGGGTGCGCACCTTCATGGGGTAATTGGCCGATCATCAGTTCAAGGGTGTTGAACGTGGCCACCATCGAGGAACGCAGGCCGCTGACCTTATTGGGCTCTACATCTCGGGCCAGAAAGTGTTTGCTGTAGTTGGCCGCATCACCAAACCACTTGCCCGCCGCATCAATGAACACGGGGGTCAGGCGGCGCGGCCAGAACATGCTGCCCACGACGGCGGCGCAGACGATGCCGAGCATGATTTCTTCGGTCCGCGAAATGGCAATGTCGAAGACATTGAGCGGGTTATCCACAATCGGCAGTGCGATCATCGGCATGGTGTAGCCCGCCAACATGAACACGTAGCTGTTGGCGGTGCGCAGATGGAGCGACAGGAACAACAGAATGCCGGTCCAGAGCGCAATGACCAGTACCAGTAAAAACGGTGTCTGGACGAACAGCGGCACAAAGAACACGGCTGCCGATGCCCCCAGCAAAGTACCCAGGGCGCGGTACACGGCCTTGGAGCTGGTAGGGCCTACGAAGGGGCTGGAAACGATATAAACCGTTGCCATCGCCCAATACGGGCGCGGCATTTCCATGAGCAGGGCGATGTACAACGCGATCATCGATGCGGCGAATGTGCGTACGCCGTAAAACCAGTCGCGTGCAGGCGGCATGCTGCTGAAGAAGCCGTTCAAGAAGCAGCCCCATCAGGCAGTTGGCCAGCCGCTTCGAATGCCCGGATCACTCGCAACGCGGCTTCTTGATCGGCGACTGGCACATTGGCCAGCGCCGCACGGCGCAATTGAACCAACTGCGCCTCAATGGACTGCGCAAGAGCACGCCCGGAGTCTGTCAGGCTTAACGTTTTGGCGCGGCGGTCACTGGCGTCCTCGCAACGGCGGACGTAGCCGTCTTTGCACAACTGATCAAGCAAGCGCACCAACGATGGGCTTTCCATACCGGCTGCATGGGCCACAGTAACCTGCCGCACACCCTCGCCCAGGCGGCCGATAATCAGCAGCGGCATGGCGCAAGCTTCGGAAATTCCGTAATTGACCAGCGTGGTCTGGCACACGCGACGCCAATGGCGGGTCGCGACCACCATGCCAGTGCTGATGCTCATTTGAAGTGAATCAAGGGTGTCAGACAAGAGAAGCGTCACATAATGTTAGTTTGCTAACTATTAATTTTGCGCGGCGAGTGGGTTTCAGTCAAGAGTGTTGCAAATTAATTCTTAAACAGCGCGCTGACTGCACCTTTGCGCACGTGCCTGGCCGTGCCTAGGTGAATATAGTCGAGCCTGAGTGAACCGAAGCCCTGTTACTCAGCCTTGCTGCAAATGATCACCGGTCGTGGTGGTACCAAAAACAATGAAATGGCGAGTTATCCCGCGTGAAGGTCTTCTGACAGACAGTCTGTGAGACAGTTCTGAAATTCGATATGGATGGACTCACCTGTCGTTACGGTAAACTTGTTGTTACAGGATTTGACAAGGATTTGGTCTGTACCTACCTTCATTTGGATCCAAACAAGCAAGCTGAATGTCATACGCAGGTGCGCGAACGTGGCCGTAAAACGAAACCCTTTAAGCAGCATTGAAGTTCATGGCCCTGTAGCAGCTCATCAAGCTCGCGCGGTAATCGAAGAGTCATTGCGTAATGCCATCCTCGACGGGCGTCTGCCATGCGGTACGGCGATTCGCCAAGAGGCGCTGGCCGATCTGTTTGGTGTGAGCCGCATGCCGGTGCGCGAAGCATTGCGCCAACTGGAGTCCCAAGGCTTATTGCATGTAGTGCAGTACAAAGGTGCAGTGGTGGCGCCTTTGATTGAAGACAATTCACTGGAGTCCTACGAGCTGCGCTTGTTGTTGGAAGCCGAGGCATTGCGTCAGTCTGTTCCGTTACTGGATGACCAGGATCTGGCAGCCGCATCGGGGTTTATCGAGGCGATGGAAGCCGAAACTGACTTGAGCAAAGTCGGCACCTTGAATCGGCAGTTTCATCAGGCGCTCTATAACAAAGCATCTAACAAGAAGCTTTTGGCTTTGGTTGATGCCGGACTGATTGAGGAAGAGCGTTTTCTTCGCTTTAATCTTGAGCAAATGAATCTCGGCCCTCTGGCTCAAGACGATCACCGCACCCTTTTGCGTCTCGCCCGGGCCAAAGAGGTCGAAGCCTGTGTGGCCGAGTTGGGGCTGCATTTGCAGCGCGCGGTCAGCGCCATCACTGAGTATCTGGACCGCCGAAAAGCAAAACAGCCCTGACGTTTCAAACGACAGGGCTGTGGACAAAGCGATTGCCAGCTTGTGGGTCAGATTTTGAAACTGTCGACCAATTGCTTCAGTCGACTCGCTTGCTGCGACAGCGCATCACAGTCCTTGAGCGTTTCATTAAGATTGACCACGCCTTGTTGGTTCAACAGGTTGATCTGGTTGATATCAACGTTGAGGGTTTCAACTACGGCGGTTTGTTCTTCAGTGGCAGCGGCCACTGACTGGTTCATGCCGTCAATCTCTTCAATACGTTGAGTGACGCTGATCAAGCGTGCGCCCGCCTGGTTAGCCACTTCCACACTCTCCTCACTGGACACCTGACTGGCATTCATGGTGGTCACCGCTTCCCGCGAGCCCACTTGCAAGGAAGTGATCATTTTATGGATCTCTTCTGCCGACTCCTGCGTGCGATGTGCGAGGTTGCGCACCTCATCGGCCACAACGGCGAATCCGCGCCCAGCTTCACCTGCACGTGCCGCCTCAATCGCCGCGTTAAGGGCGAGCAAGTTGGTTTGCTGGGAGATACCTTTGATTACATCCAGGATATGACCAATGTTGTCAGTGCTAGCGTTCAGGGTTTCAATCTGGGCACACGACAAGCTGATTTTTTGCGACAACTCAGTCATCGCTTGAATGGTTTGCTCAACCACCTGACGGCCATCATCGGCCTGTTCGCTTGCTCCGCTGGCGTGTTGTGACGCATCAGCCGCGTTACGTGCAATTTCCTGGGTTGCAGCGCCCAGTTCGTTAATCGCCGCGGCCACGCTGTTGGTCCGTGCACTTTGTTCGTCAGAACCAATGATTGACGCGTTAGACGAAGCCATCACTCGTTGGGACAAATCATGGACTTGACGTGTTGCCGAAGAAACTTCCGAAATCGATGCGTGAATACGTTCTACAAACTGGTTGAAAGAACTGGCGAGCATCCCAAACTCATCCTTGCTTTCGATTACCAGACGACGAGTCAAGTCACCCTCGCCTTGTGCAATGTCTTGCATGGCTCGGCCCATGGTGGTCAAAGGGCGCATAAGGAACTGAATCAACAGGCTAAGCAGAACTGCAATCACAGCCACTGCGATAAACATGGCTATAAACGCAGAGGTGCGGAATTTAGAAAGTGGGGCGTAAGCTTTCTCTTTGTCCAGCGACTGACCGATATACCAATCAGCAGGTAAACCGGTTACCGGTGTGAAAGACATAATCCGCTCATGTCCATTCACGCTGACTTCCTGAATACCCTTCTCAATTCGCAACGAGCTGGATGGGTAGATGTCTTTCAGGTTTTTCATGACCTGATCTTTTTCCGGGCTTACGATGATCTGGCCATCGCCGCTCACCAGAAACGCGTAGCCAAGGCCGCCCGAATCCACGGAGTTGATAATTTTCACCAGGCTGTCGAGGCTCAAGTCCCCACCTACCACACCGAGTAACTCGCCATCTTTTTTCACAGGCATGGCGATAGTCACGATCAAGCCGCCTACCGCTGCCATGTAGGGCGGCGTAAGCATGGTCTTACCGGCACTTACACCTTGTTTGTACCAAGGACGTTCACGCGGGTCGTAATCGTCTGGCATCTTGGCGTCAGGGCGCTGTGTAAATACGCCGTTCGCTTGGCCAACGTAGGTGAACTGAAAATTCGACGTTAACGCAGGCTGATCCACCAATCCGGCCAAATCTGCTTGCTTGCCTTGGTGGGCTACGTTTTGTGCGAGGCTTTCGAGTACTAGAATTCGGCCACTCAGCCAATTCTGAACGCTGCTGGCAGTCAGGTTCCCAGCTTGTTGCACCGAGGACTCGATGTTTTGCTTGATGGTGTTTCGCTGCAGGTAGTCGTTGTACAAAGTGAACAACGCAAACGCCAGAACCACGACGCCTGAAGCGGCCAGAAGGATTTTATGGCTGAACTTGAGATTCATTTCATGGGACTTCTTATGCCGAGAGTGGGGATGCGTACGGGTGCAACCTTCCATGTAACAGCGCAGGCAGCCTTTTCAACCGGCAGCTCTACTAAGCACGCATTGCTCAAGAGGCTGTCGGCACCAATCGCGGAAAACTTAGCCATTTGTGATGGCATTTTGTTTAATCCGACGAAAGTCGATGGCAAGGTGTTTAGTCTGGGGTTTTGAGGAGGATCATAGAGAGGGGAAATATGCAGATTCGCCGCTTTTGCTACGCGCAAAAACAAAACCCCTGTCTGCGTGAGCAGACAGGGGTTTCGGAATTCAATCTTGACGATGACCTACTCTCACATGGGGAAACCCCACACTACCATCGGCGATGCATCGTTTCACTGCTGAGTTCGGGATGGGATCAGGTGGTTCCAATGCTCTATGGTCGTCAAGAAATTCTGTGACAGATCCGTTACTGCATAACGTGCCTGTGAAAACTTGGGACTTCTACAAAAACAAAATCCCTGTCTGCGTGAGCAGACAGGGATTCTGGAATTTAATCTTGACGATGACCTACTCTCACATGGGGAAACCCCACACTACCATCGGCGATGCATCGTTTCACTGCTGAGTTCG